>NZ_NWTA01000010.1:0-227043 GCF_002531955.1 Rhizobium sp. M10
GATCTATAACAGCCCGGCCAATCTCTTCGTCGCCGACTTCATGGGATCGCCGGCGATGAACCTGCTCAATGCCACCGTCGAGGCCGGTGCCTCCGGGCTTGCCGTCTCGCTCGAGCGGCCGAACGGCGCGCCGCTGAGGCTGCGGGTTGTCTCCGGCAATCACGGCCTGTCGGCCTATGCCGGCAAGCAGGTGATCTTCGGCATCCGCCCGGAGGCCTTGACCGATCCTGACGGCGCCGACCGCAAGGCGCGCTCGCTGACCGAGGATGATTGCCTGATCGAAGTCGTCGAACCGGCCGGCTCCGACACCTTCGCCGTCACCAAGCTCGGCGGCAAATCCGTCGTCGCCCGCCTGCGCGCCGATGCCGGCATTGCTCCAGGCCAGAACACCCGCCTTGCCTTCAATCTCGACAAGGCCGTGTTCTTCGATCCAGACAGCCAGATGCGGATCGCGTGATGGCCAGAGGCTAAGATGAGCAGTTCACCAGACATCGTCATCATCGGCTCAGGCGTCGGCGGCTCAACTGTCGCCGCCGGCCTGGCCGCGACCGGCGCTGACATATTGATCCTCGAAGCCGGCGATCACATCGCCGATCTTCCCGTCAATCGCGACCAGCGCGCCATCTTCCAGCGAGGTCATTTCCGCCCGAGGGAAATCTGGTACGAGGCGAGCGGCAAGGGTTTCAACCCCGGCAACTACTACAATGTCGGCGGCAATTCGAAATTCTACGGCGCCGTCTTGTCGCGCTACCGCAAAGAAGACTTCGGTGTGATCGAACACCGGGAAGGCGTGTCGCCGGCCTGGCCCTTTCCTTATGAGGAGTTGGAGCCCTGGTACTCGAAGGCGGAGCGGATGTATCAGGTCCGCGGCAGTCTCGGCGACGATCCGACCGAACCGTATCACTCGACTGCCTACGAGTTCCCGCCCGTGCCCGACGAGGCGCCGGTCGCCGATGTCAGGGCCCGCCTCAAGGCGAAAGGCCTGCATCCGTCTTCGCTGCCGCTCGGCCTCGATCTTGACGCGTGGCTGTCCAAGGCGCGTACGCCCTGGGATGCCCATCCGAATGCAAGGGACGGCAAGATGGATGCCGAGACCGCGGCGCTCGCGGTGGCGTTGAGACACAAGAACGTTCGGCTCGAAACCAACGCGCGCGTGACGCGGCTCGACACCGGAGCCGGGAGCCGGATCGACCGGGTCACCTATATCAAGGACGGCGAGACGCTGACCGTCTCGCCTGACATCGTGATCCTTTCGGCCGGGGCGGTCCAATCGTCGGTGCTGTTGCTGCACTCGAAAACCGACCGCTTCCCCAGGGGCCTTGCCAACTCTTCCGATCAGGTGGGCCGCAACTTCATGAACCACAACGCTTCCGCCGTGATCGGCGTTTCGCCACGGTTCAGGAACACCGCCGTCTACCAGAAGACTTTTGCCTTCAACGATTTCTATCTTTCCGACGGCGAGGGCGGTCCGCCGCTCGGCAATGTGCAGCTCCTGGGCCGCATCTCCGAAAAGGTTCTGAAGGGCTCCCTGCCGCAGGCTCCGGAATGGCTTCTGCGTTTCATGACGGACCATGCCATCGACTTCTATGCCATGAGCGAAGACGTGCCCAATCCCGAAAGCCGCGTCATGGTCGATGGAGACCGGATCGTCCTGCAATGGCAAAGGACCAACTGGGACGCCCATCTGGCGCTTGTCGCCAAGCTGAAGGCGATCCTGCGGTCGATCGGATTTCCGATCGTGTTGTCGCGACCTTTCGATAAGCGCACGCCGTCCCATCAGTGCGGAACGATCCGCATCGGCAACGACCCTGCGACGGCGCCGCTCGATCCCTATTGCCGGTCCTACGATCACGAAAACCTCTTCGTCGTCGACGCCGGCTTCCTGCCCACGTCGGCTGCGGTCAATCCGGCGCTGACCGTCGCCAGTCAGGCGCTGAGAGTTGCAGATCACATCGCATCGAAGGACTTGCAGACGCGGGCAGATCCGTTGGCGCGTGCAGGCCTCACATAGGACAGTAAAATGGGCTTCGACTATATCATCACCGGTGCCGGTCCTGCAGGCTGCGTCCTGGCAAGCCGCCTCAGCGAAGATCCAGATGTGAGAGTGCTGCTTCTCGAAGCGGGCGGCGGCGACTGGAATCCGCTTTTTCATATGCCTGCCGGCTTCGCCAAGATGACCAAGGGTGTGGCCAGCTGGGGATGGCAGACCGTTCCCCAGAAGCACATGAAGGGCAGGGTGCTTCGCTACACCCAGGCGAAGGTCATCGGCGGCGGCTCGTCGATCAACGCCCAGCTCTATACGCGCGGAAACGCGACCGACTATGATCTCTGGGCCAGCGAAGACGGCTGCGAGGGCTGGGATTATCGCTCGATCCTTCCCTATTTCAAACGGGCGGAGGACAATCAACGTTTCGCCGACGACTACCACGCCTATGGCGGTCCGCTGGGCGTCTCGATGCCGGCTGCTCCGCTGCCGATCTGCGACGCCTATATCCGCGCGGGGCAGGAACTCGGCATTCCCTATAATCACGACTTCAACGGACGACAGCAGGCGGGTGTCGGATTCTACCAGCTCACCCAGCGCAACCGCCGCCGGTCCTCGGCCTCGCTTGCCTATCTCTCGCCGATCAAGGACCGGAAGAACCTGACCGTCCGGACGGGTGCGCGCGTCGCGCGGATCATCGTCGAAAGAGGCCGAGCGACAGGCGTCGAGATCGCGACCGCGCGCGGCTTGGAAATTGCCCGCGCCGAACGTGAGGTCCTGGTGTCGTCAGGCGCGATCGGATCGCCGAAGCTGCTTCTGCAGTCCGGCATCGGGCCGGCCGATCACCTCAAATCGGTGGGCGTCAAGGTGAACCACGATCTGCCCGGTGTCGGCGGCAACCTGCAGGATCACCTGGATCTTTTTGTCATCGCCGAGTGCACCGGCGATCACACCTATGACGGCGTCGCGAAGCTGCACCGCACACTCTGGGCCGGGATTCAATATGTCCTGTTCCGCACTGGTCCGGTGGCCTCGTCGCTCTTCGAGACCGGCGGCTTCTGGTATGCCGATCCCGAAGCGCGGTCTCCCGATATCCAGTTCCACCTCGGCCTGGGATCAGGCATCGAAGCCGGCGTCGAGCGGCTGAAGAATGCCGGTGTGACCCTCAACTCCGCCTATCTGCATCCGCGCTCGCGCGGCACGGTGCGTCTGTCATCCGCCGACCCGGGTGCGGCACCCTTGATCGATCCCAACTACTGGTCCGATCCGCACGACCGGAAGATGTCGCTGGAAGGGCTCAAGATCGCCCGCGAGATCATGCAGCAGGCGGCGCTGAAGCCCTATGTCATGGCCGAAAGGCTTCCCGGTCCGAAGGTCATGACCGAGGAGCAGCTTTTCGACTATGGCTGCGCCAATGCCAAGACCGACCACCATCCCGTCGGCACCTGCAAGATGGGAACGGGACCTGACGCGGTTGTCGGGCTGGATCTCAAGGTCCATGGCCTTGAAGGCCTCCGGGTCTGCGATTCCTCCGTCATGCCGCGCGTGCCGTCCTGCAACACCAATGCGCCGACGATCATGGTCGGCGAAAAAGGATCGGATCTAATCAGGGGTTTGCCTGCGCTGCCCTCGGCAATCTTCGCTGATGAACGCAACGATTCCAGGCCGCGAGCCCGCGCGGAAATCCGGTAAGGAGAACGACGATGTCTGAAGTCAGAGTTGCAGTGCTTGGCGCCTCGGGCTGGATGGGGAAGGTCCATACGATGGCCTATCAGACCTTTCCGCATTTCTTCGGCGTGTCGGACGGAACGGCGCGGATCGTGGCGCTGGTCGACAGCAACCCTGACGTAGCGCAGGATATTGGCAACAGGGCGCCGGGGGCTAGAATCTACCAGGATTGGAATCTGGCGGTTGCCGATCCCGAGGTCGATCTGATCGATATCTGTCTGCCCGACCATCTTCACTACCCGGTGGCCAAGGCGGCGCTGCTGGCCGGCAAACACGTCTATTGCGAGAAACCATTGGCCAACAGCGCCGATGAAGCGCGGGAACTGGCCGAGATCGCCAGAGAGAAAGGTGTGATCACCCGTGTCGGACACGCCTTTCCCCGCAATCCCGTCCATGATCTGGCGAAAGACATCATCGATTCAGGTGAAATTGGCGAGATCAAGCTGTTTCGCGGCTGTCAGCATGTCGATATGTATGGTGATCCCACGGCGCCCTTCATGTGGCGCGCCGATGGTAAGCTGGCGCCGACCGGGATCGTTGGCGACACCGGCTCGCACATTTTCAGCTTCATGGATTTCCTGGTCGGCCGCGTCACTTCCCTGATTGCCGACAATCTCATCGTCACCCCGCGCCGGCCCGTCGTCGAGGGCCTGGCCTATGGTGAGCAGGTGAGACTGACAGGCAACGAGTCCTGGGCTGACATCACCAACCCGGACGCGACAAACCTGCTTTGCCGGTTTGCCAATGGCGCCGGCGGGATTGTCGATTTCAGCCGCGTCGCCACAGGCCGCAAGTTCATGCAGACCTATGAGGTCTACGGGACGAAAGGCAGCATCGCCTATACCTATGATGAGATAAACCGGCTGCGCTTCTATTCCAATGACGACCGGACGGGACGGCGCGGTTTTCGCGAGATCGACGTCGGCCCGGAGAACCCGACCTTCAGGGCTTTCCTTCCGCTGCCAAATTTCGGCATCGGCTACAACGAAAGCAAGATCATCGAGGTCGCCGAGGTAATCCGCTCGATCGTCTCAAACAGGCCGATGTGGCCGACCTTCGATACCGGCCACCACATCTGCCAGATCGTCGACGCATGCATGGAGTCTTCCCGGCAGAAGCGCTGGGTCGACATCCCGCTCGGATAAACGCCGATGACCATAGACGTCCCGCAGGAAATTCTCGACGCGCTGACCGATGTCGATATGCCCAAGCTTCCCCCCGAAGCTGGCCCTTCCGGCACAGCTCGGCTCGCCGGCATCGAGGTGCCGGTCTATCGAGCCGGCTGTGTCGTCGTCGGATCGGGTGCTGCAGGTCTGCGTGCGGCTGTGGAAATGAAGCGGCGCGGTGATGATGTCGTCATCGTCAGCCAAAGCGCCTGGGGCGGAACCTCAGCCTGCTCCGGTTCCGACAAGCAGACCCTGCACACGGCTAACACGGCGGATCAGGGTGACAATTACAAGGCGATGGCCCGGGCCATCCGCAGCGGCGGCGCCATGGACGAGGACACCGCCTATGTCGAGGCCGTCGGCTCGTCGCGAATGATGGCGTCGCTGCAGTTTCTCGGCCTGCCGCTGCCGCAGGATCCGCTCGGGGGAACGCTGCGATATCAGACCGACCATGACGAGGTCGGCCGCGCCACCAGCTGCGGCCCGCGCACCTCGCGCCTGATGGTCAAAGTGCTGGCCGAGGAGGCGCTCCGTCTCGATGTGCCATTCTACAACCAGACCACCGCGGTCAAGATCCTCACCGAAGGCGAGGGAGCAGATCGCCGCGTCGTCGGCATATTGGCCATGCGCGCCGGCGATCGTACGCGGGAGAACCCGCTGGGCATCGCGCTGTTCGTCAGCGGCGTGATCGTGCTTGCGGCCGGCGGGCCGGGCGAGCTCTATCGCGACAGTGTTTACCCCAACGGCTGCTTCGGCTCCCTCGGCCTGGCGCTCGAGGCAGGCGTCGAACTCGTCAACCTGACCGAAAGCCAGTTCGGCATCGGAACGCGCAGGGAAGGCTTCCCGTGGAATCTATCGGGCACTTACGTCCAGGCGATTCCGCATATCTACTCGGTCGATGCCGAGGGGGGCGAACATCATTTCCTGGCGCAATATTACCGCAGCACCCAGGAGCTGGCGTCGAACGTCTTCCGCAAGGGCTATCAATGGCCATTTCATGCGACGCGCATGCTGGATTTCGGCTCGAGCCTGGTGGATCTCGCCATCCATTGCGAAACCGCCGCGGGGCGGCGTGTCTTCATGGACTTCAATCGCAATCCACTGCCGGTGCCGGGCGACCTGCCGTTCAGCCTGGAGAGGCTGGACGAAGATGTTCGCCTCTATCTCGGCAAGGCGGGCGCCGATCAGGACATGCCGATCGATCGGTTGAAGCACATGAACCCGCTCGCCATCGAGCTTTACCGCCGCTACAAGATCGACATCGCCGCCGACCCGCTGGAATTCGCCGTCAACAACCAGCACATGAATGGCGGCATCATGGTCGACACCTGGGGCCGCAGCAATCTTGCCGGCTGTTACGCGGTCGGCGAAGCGGCGGGCACACATGGCGTAACGCGGCCCGGTGGCGCCGCGCTCAATGCAGGGCAGGTCTTCGGCACCCGGGCGGCCGAGCATATCAGCGCTAGCGGAAGGGCGAAGGTCGCCGCCACGGGCGATATGTCAGGTGTCGCAGAGGCAGGTATCACCGCGCTGCTCGCCGCTCTTCGCAGCGAGAGCCCGCTCACCCTCAAATCGATCCGCTCGGAGGTGCAGGCGCGAATGAGCGAGAAGGCCGGCATTGTCTGCGATCACGAGAGCGTCGCCCGGGCCTTGATCGAAGCGCGCAAACTGAACGCCGACATTCGTGCCGGGGGCGTCGCCTACGGCCGCGCAGCCGAAGCGGTCCGCGGCGTGCAATGGCGCCACATGGCGCTCGCCTCGGAAGCCGTGCTCAGCGCCCTCGACTTTTTCATTCGCAATGGCGGCGGCAGTCGCGGAGCGCGAGCAATATGTGATGCCGAGGGCGAATCCCTTCCATATGCAAATGCGGGCCCTTTGGAGGAATATCGCTTCCGCAAAGAACGCGAAGCGCATCGGGACGAGCAGATCGTCGTTCGGCTCGACGGCGATAAGCTCAGGCTTTCAACCCGTTCGAACCGCAATTTCGATGAAAGCGCCAGATCCTTCTTCGAGCGAGACTGGCCCGCCTGGTTGACGGGCCGCACCTACGATCTCGGCGCCGGCAAATAAAGCGTGCCGCAATCGCAATCAATCGGGATTGGCAACCGGTGGCGGAACCCGGATGCGTTCCGTGTCGTCGGAGCCTTCGGCGACGGCCTCTTCGCTTTTGCGCACGCGCCTTGGCGGATCTTTTCCTTCGATCGGCTTCGGCGATAATTGGTCGTCGGCCTGGATCTCGTCGGTGTTGAGATAATTCTTGCTTTCACCCATGACGATCACTCCGGGAATGGAATTGGCAGCCATTACTGCATGTCGCCCGGAAGTGTGCAGCGGTTCCGGGACAACGACATGCATAAAAACAAAGGGCTAAAGCGCGTCGCATGAATCAAATTTGATGCGACGCGCTTTAGACAATTTCCTTTGCAAGCTAACGCCAGCTGGCATCGTGAGGTTCCCTCGCTCCTCCGCGAGATATCGCAGCTCAAGCGCCGCCGGCTTCGGGGATGTCAAGCTCGATCATGACAGGCGCATGGTCGCTCGTATGCTCCCAGCCCCTTGGCTTTCGCCGGACGCTTGCCGATCGAAGCCACGGCGCCACTGCCGGGCTGAGCAGAAGGTGGTCGATCCGCAGCCCGGCGTCGCGTTCGAAACTGTTCCGCCAGTATTTCCAGAAGGTGTAGATGCGCTCGTTCGGATGCAGATGCCTGACGGCGTCCGTCCAGCCCTGGGCCACCAGCCGGGCATAGGCCTTGCGCACTTCCGGCCTGAAAAGCGCATCGTCCAGCCAGCGCTCCGGCTTATAGACGTCGATCTCAGTCGGCATGACGTTGAAATCGCCGGCCAGGATCGACGGCACCTCGATTTCGAGAAGTTCGGCGGCATAGGCGTGCAGGCGACTGAACCAGCGGAGCTTGTATTCGAACTTCGCGCTGGGAAAGGGATTGCCGTTCGGCAGATACAGGCACCCGATCACAAGGCCGTCGACGACGGCTTCGATATAGCGGCTATGGGTATCGTCGGGATCGCCGGGCAGGCCACGCCTTGTCAGGATCGGTGTCTTGCCTTTCGCCAGAATGGCAACGCCGTTCCAGGACCTCTGTCCATGCCAGACGGCGCCGTAGCCGGCCCGTTCGGCCTCCTTCCGGGGAAATCTGGCGTCGTCGGTTTTCAGTTCCTGGAGGCAGGCGACATCCGGGGAATCCTCCTTCAGCCAGCGCAGCAGGATATCCAGCCGTCCGTTGATCCCGTTGACATTGTAGGTTGCGATTTTCATGAGACCCATGTCGAGGCGGTGCGGCCATAATCTAAAACCGCTCCTGAGTTTCCTCCTCCGGAAGTCCGCGCCCACCATCGGCCCAGTCAAGACGGCTCTCCACGCCGTAATGTCCCGCCGGCCGAATACGGTCGGGGTGATCGAGCGAGCCGGCCGTCACGCGGATCAGTTCATCGCCGTCATACTGAAGAAAAAGCGGTGTTCCGCAATTGCTGCAAAAGCCCCGCATCGCAATGGGCGAGGATCGGTAGGTGGCGGGGGATCCATGTGTCCAGACAAGATCCTCGACCCTGGCCTGGACGAGAACTGCGAAAGGACCTCCGGTCGCCTTCTTGCACATATCGCAATGGCAATATCCCGAATGCGGCGGATCGCCGGCGAATTCGTATCGGCAAGATCCGCACAGGCAGCCGCCGGTCCATAGCGTGGCCATGGCAGAGCGGCTCAACGCGTCGCGCCGAAGACGAAGGCGATGCCGGCGACGATCGCTGCGGCGGTCAGCGGCTGCCGGCGTATCCGATCCTCGATGTCCTGAACGAAACTTTTGGCTTCCGCCTTTGCCAGACGGGCCGTTCCGGACGCCAGTTCCGAGGCGGACTCCGCCATCCGGCCGGCTTCTTTCTGCAGTGCGCGCAACTCCTCGCGGTCGTAGCCGGTCGGGCGCAAGGCTTGATCGACCAGCGGATAATCTTGATCCAGCGCGGTCGGATCAGGCTCGCGCTTCACGCGCTCAGCCGCCTCGACATCGCTGCGGCCGACGGGAATGGAGGTATGGGTGGCCGACACCGGATCGGATGCGGGAAACGTGTCTTCGATCGCCTTGTCGAGTTCGCCCCTTCGGGCCTGCTTTCGCTGCTCTGCCTGCTCTTTTTTCATGGATTGGACGGCAGGGGATTCGTTCGGGTTTGGCATCGGGGCTTCCTCTGTTGCAGTTTGATAAACAAAGCGATGACAAAGAAAGAAGTTCCAGAAAAATGCGTCCACCCCTCAGGCAGCAATACCTTGGTAAGAAAGGCGAGAATATTACAGCCAAAGGCCGCTCGCGTTTTCTGCGCCCATCCATTTGGTAGTCTGGCGCCGGACCAAAGTCCCGCCTTTTGTAGTACCTAGGTCCGGTTGCATTTAATGGTCGGAAAGGCGAAAATTCTCATGCGTCCAATAACGGTAGGAATGGCGAAGAACAGATGAACGAGGCTACGGCATGACTGTCTCGAAACGCGATTTTCTGAGATGGGGCGGCAGCGCGGCCGTCGCCCTCGTTGTTGCCGCATCGCCTTTGTCGATCAATCTCGGCGGCTCCCTTCCCCATCTGGCGGTGAAGCACGCGCAGGCAAAAGATGGCAATAACGGCAATGGCGGCGGCAACAGCGGTGGCGGCGGCAATAGCGGAGGGGGTGGGAACGGCAACGGGGGAGGGAATAGCGGTGGGGGCGGAAACAGCAGTGGTGGATCCGGCAACAGTGGTGGCGGAAACTCCAACAGCAACGCGTCATCCTCTTCCTCCTCCGCCGCGTCGTCGAAAGAATTGGGGGCGAAAGCGACCGCCGGTTCCGACGGATCGATCAACGTTCGCCACGCGAACGGCATCACCGAGAGCCTGCGCAGCGGCCGCTATGTCATGAAGGACGGGAAAGGCAGGACGATCATAAGTCGTCAAGCGACGGCCAACGACACCCGCCGGCTGAGTCGCTTCCTTCGCTAGAGCATGATGCCGAAAAGTGTAAGCGGTTCGGACGACATCATACTCTAACTCTTTAATTGAGAACGGGGTTCAGATTTTCCGCCGCCCTCGGCGTTACCGCCGTTCGCGCCATTGCAGGGCCGCTTCGGTCCTGTTCGAGACGCCGAGTTTGCTCAGAATCTGGGTCATATGGTGCTTCACGGTCTTTTCCTGCAGGTTGAGGCGCAAGCCGATATGCTTGTTGGAAAGGCCTTGAGCGACAAGATCCATCACCTCGCGTTCCCGTGGCGTCAGACCGTTCTTGTCTGAGGCCGCGCCATTCAGCGAATTCTCCATGACCTTTGCCGACATCGTCGGCGAGATATATCGTGATCCGCTGAGGACGGTCTGGATTGCCTCCGCGAGACCACGGGAGCCGACACCTTTGAGAACATAGCCCATCGCCCCGCGTTGCAGGGCGCCAAGCAGCGTGTCCACTTCTTCGGATACGGTCAACATCAGCACTTTCGTCGCCGGACTGTGCTCCAGGACGTCGCTGATCGCAGCCAATCCGCCGCCGGGCATCGAGACATCGAGAAGCATGACGTCGGGGCGGTTGTTCGAAGCGATCATGGCGGCGTCTTCACTGCTGGCGCCTTCGCCGATAACGACGAAGTTGCTCATCTCCGACAAGCTGCGCGTTACGCCCTCGCGAAAAAGCGGGTGGTCGTCCACGACGCCGACGGTGATTGCTGTCATCTCTCTAGTCTCCAACTTCCATAGGCTCGAAGGTCATGGTCACGGTCGTTCCTCCTTCGCCTGTCTTGATATCGAAGGATCCCCCCAGGCTCTCGATGCGCTCGCGAAGCCCCACCAGGCCGAGGCTTGTCGGCCTCACTTCCGCCGGGTCGAAACCATCGCCACGATCGCTGACCTCGACACTGACATGACCGTTGTGCGACACGGCTTTCACGGTCTGCTCAACGCCGCCGCCGTGGCGATAGGCGTTGTTCAGGGCTTCCTGGATGAAGCGATAGATACAGATCTTTACGGCAGTCGCGAGTTCGGGTCCATCCTCGTCGATGATTGTTTCGACAAGGGTTTCGGTCTTGTGCTGATGCGCTTCGACGACCCGCATCACGATCTCGCTGATCGTGGATTTTTCGATCTGCGGCAGCACCAATCCGCTGCAGATATTGCGGATCTCCGTCATCGCCTCGGCCAGGCTCGAGCGGATCCAGGCAAGTTCCTTTTCCCGGGCTTCGGGTTTGGTAGACGCGTTGATCAAAAGGTCGCTGTCGAGTCGCAGTGAAGCATAGGCGATGTGCTGTGCCGGACCGTCGTGCAGATCGGCGCCGATGCTGCGCAGATATGTTTCGTTCAGTGCCGCCACCCGTTGCGAGGCGCGCTGCAGCCGCCGCTGAAGCCCGCGATTTTCGGAGAGCAGCGCCGACAATTCCGTCACCCGTTCTTTGAGATCCTTGCGCTGCGCTTCTATCGTGCGGCTGCCCCGAAACACCAGAGCGGAGAGAACGAGGAAAAACAACGCTGTGAGGGCTGCGACCGCTCCCCAGCTCCGCAGCCTCGCACGTGCCAGGCTGTCGGCGAGACCCTCCGCCGTCTCGTAGAATTCGAGCACGGCGACCGCCTGGCCCGACCACGGCTGCAAAACCGGGTTGTAGATTTCCATCAACGGTTTGCCGAGCGCGCGCTCGACGCCGCTTTCCGGGTCTTCGGCGATCTCGTAGCGGGCAACGAGCGACCCGGCGAATGCCTTCCGCAGCTTGTCGCTTACGGGAAACTTCTGACCCACCAGTTCTTTCACGTTCGAATAGAGAATGGTGCCGTCGCTTCGCCACAGCTTGAACGAGATAAGGCGCCTGCCGAGCGCGCCCTGGCCGAGCGTCTCGTCCAGCGCCTGGGCGGTGCCTTCATCCAATAGCGATTCCGTTTGCATGTCGGGAAGCAGCGGCGCCACGACGCTGTCAACGTAAAGCGCCGTTGCCGCGCCGGAATTATGAATGACGGCTTCCTCGATCAGATGGGTCACGAGAACACCGACCAGAAACATGACGGCGATCGAGACCAGGCCGCCCGCGATGAAAAATTGGGAGGCGAGTGAGCGGGCATTCCAGCGGCGAAGCCAATTCATTTTGATACCGGCAAGTGATTTTGCCGACTAACCTACAGCGTCTTTAGAGTTTTTCCAGACAGGATCAGGGCAGATTCCTGGTATCGAAGACCTCGGCGCCTCTGATGCTCTCGGTCAGTGGGAGGCCGTCGCCTGACATGGCTGCGCCGAAGACATAGAGGAGGCCGGCCAAAATGACGACAAGAGCGATGACGGAGATGCTCCAGGCGTCATTCACATGGGATCTGTTATTGCGGTTCATGTGCGGATCTCCTTCCGTGTCTTTCAAACGACGCCGTCAGGCCCCCCGTTCCACGCCGGGGACTTCGGTCGAAGAGGCTTGGGACCATGGTCCGATCACTGTGGACAATGGCCGATTCAGCCATATTTTCCGTTCGACGGAGTTGGTTTCGGAGACGTATGCGTGACAATTTCTGCGGACATCGAAGGCGGCGCAGACGCCAAATTTTTCCCCTCTTCGACACCGTTCGGTGAGGGCGTCGCCGACCTTTACCAAGCCCTTCTCGTGCCGATCCTCTTCGAACCCTATGCGTCGGAAATGGCGAATGTCGCCGAACGGCTAAAACCCGTCAGCGTGCTGGAAGTTGCGGCGGGGACCGGCGCCTTGACACGTGCTCTGCGCGCCAGGCTCGATCCGGCGGCCGAGATCGTCGCCACCGATCTCAGCCAGGCAATGATCGACGTCGGCGCCCCGTCCTTGACGCTGTCGCGGACCCATTGGATGCATGCGGACGCGCAAAACTTGCCCTTCGCCCACGCAATGTTCGATCTCGTCATCTGTCAGTTCGGTGTCATGTTCTTTCCCGACAAGCCGAAGGCCTATGGCGAAGCGAAAAGAGTTTTGCGAAGCGGCGGCCATTTCCTGTTTTCGACATGGGATTCGCTTGCGGCCAACGACTTCGCAAGATGTGTGGACGAATGTCTGAGAAGGCTCTTTCCGTCCGATCCCCCTGATTTCCTCGAACGTTTGCCATACTCCTATTTTGACGCTGGAGCGATCAAGCCACAGGTTTCGTCGGCGGGATTCGAGGCGGTTTCCTGTGATCGGGTGACGTTGACCTCGGTCGCGGCCACCGCCCACGACGTTGCGGCGGCATTCTGCAAGGGTTCGCCGCTCAGAGGAGAGATCGAAGGGCGGGCGCCGGAGCGCATGTCCGAGATCGTTGATGAGGTGGCGGAGCAGGTAGCGTCGCGCTACGGCGCGAGCCCTTGCGGAGACATGGGCGCGTTCATCGTCGCCGGCCGCCTTCCGTAACTGTTCCAGCCGCAGATCAAAATGCGGAGCGCACGCCTGATCGGCGCGGAGGCTTTGGTTAAGGGACCATAGAGTAGTTTGTACGGGAGGGTTCGTGCATCGCGTCGATGACGTGCTGCTCGATCTCGATACAGGTCTCGTCATATTCCCGCACCAGCTTCAGATTGAACCGTCGCCGCCGAAGACGATCGCGTGCTTCGACCGCCATCTGATAGGCCTCGAAAAGCTCGAGTTGCCAGGGCTCGCGCGCCTCCATGATCAGCGTCCGTATCTGCGGCAGGCGCATCGCCAGGCGCCTGCGTCCAGCTTCCCGGCGGTTGGATCGTGTCATCTCCCTCAGTCTCCTGCCATGCCCACAACGCGGAGCCCCTGCAATCCTTAAATAGCGCCGGCAACGATTATTGA
The DNA here is from genome assembly GCF_002531955.1 of Rhizobium sp. M10. Classification (NCBI taxonomy): domain Bacteria; kingdom Pseudomonadati; phylum Pseudomonadota; class Alphaproteobacteria; order Hyphomicrobiales; family Rhizobiaceae; genus Rhizobium; species Rhizobium sp. M10. Next base: position 13,625 of record NZ_NWTA01000010.1, read on the forward strand.
AATGGGTTTCGGACCTAGGGCCGGGCCCCCTCAGACTGAGGTCCGAGAGCTGGAACGACCCGGTGCGCAGCTAGTTGGTCTGCCAGCGGTCGCGAAGGCCGTGTTGAAACAGAAGGAGGAAAATATGCTCTTGAAGCTTATTGCCGGCGCGGCAACTGCCGTGTCCCTGATGTCGGGCGTCGCATTCGCCCAGTCCTCGACCGTCAACGGCGCGGCCGGCGGCGCGGTCACAGGAGCGATCGTCGGTGGTCCCGCCGGCGCTGCCATCGGCGGCGTTGCCGGCGCAGTTGTCGGCACGGCGATCGATCCGCCGCCGCAAAAGGTCGTCACCTATGTCCGCGAAGCTCCGGCACCGTCGACGCGCGTGGTCGTGAAGGAAAAAGTTGTCGTCGGCCAGCCGTTGCCGGAAACGGTCGTCGTGACGCCCATCCCGGACGACCCGACATATGCTTACGCGGTGGTCAATGACCAGCGTGTCATAGTCGAACCGTCGTCTCGCAAGGTGATCCAGGTTATCAAGTGACCTGATCGTACACGCGGCTCTGCCGCGTCTTGCTTCCGAAAATCATCTTTCAGAACCAGCCGCACGATGGACGGCAGCGTCGTCGTGCGGCCGAAAAAAGCAGAGAGATAGTTATGAAGACCAAGACATTTGCCGTCCTGATGACGGCACTCTCGATCGGCGTTTCGCCGGTTGGCCTCATCTCCGCCTCGGCGCAGGATGCGCCGATCATTCCGAAGAAGGGTGCCGCTCAAAGCGGCCAGTCCGGCGGCGCTGCGACTGAGCAGCCGGATGCGGGCGCCGCCGCGCCGGGCGGCACGGGCACAGCGACTGACCCGGGCACAGCGACTGACCCGGGTACAGCGACTGGGCAGGGTACGCAGCAGCCTTCCAGCTCCGGCGGAAGCTCGTCGGGTGCATCCTCTGGAACCACCACGGATGGATCCTCTGGCCAGGCGACCGAGCCCGGCGCGAAGACGCAGTCGGATGCGAAGACACAGAGCGGAGGCTCCGGCGAAGCCGGCTCCGGTGGAACTTCGGACAGCCCGAAGACGACCGATCCCGGCCAACCTTCGACGGAAAGCCAGCAGCCTGCCGGCAGCAAGGACGCCGGCACATCGACCGGCTCCGGCGAAACCCAGAAGTCGGGCGAGGCGAAGTCTTCCGGCGGTTCGACCGAGACCCAGTCGAACAGCAACACCTCGGTCGACAGCAGCAAGACCCAGACGAACACCACCACCAACGTGAACATCTCGGTCGAGCAGCAGACGGAAATCCGCAGCGTCGTGAAGGAGGTTCACGTCGAGCCGGTTCGGGAGGCGGATTTTACGGTCTCGGTTGGTACCACCATCCCGAAGAAGATCAGGCTCGAACCGCTGCCGCCGCGGATCGTCGAGATCGTACCGCAGTACAAGGCCTATCGTTTCTTCATCCTGGCGGACGGCCGGATCGTCATCGTCGATCCCTCGTCGTTCACCATCGTCTACATCATCGCGGCGTAGAGCGCCGCGGCGCCCGGCGGCAGTCTGTGCCGCCGGGACCAGGGAGAAGGACCATGATCTATTCCGAAGAAAAATCCGCTGGCCTGGCCGTGCCGCTGATCGCCATCCTGCTCGCAATCGCCGGCATTCTCGCCGCGCTTGTCGCCACCGGCGGCCACAGCAGTGCCGGGCCGCGCGTTTGGGTTCCCCAGGCACAGCAGCAGGGGGCGGGCCAATGAACGCCATTGCATCCGTCGCCTTCGGCATCGTCAGTTCGGTTGGCGCCTGTATGGCCGCGGCATCGGTTGCCTCGCACGTCGTGGCGGATTCCGAACCGCACGCGGTCCCGGAATTGGCCGCGGGCGATCTATGGACGGCGAGCCCGGTGAAAATCGATCCTCGGCAACAGCGCTATGAACGAATTGCCCCGCTCTATTCCAGCTATGTCACCGAAGCGCCGGCGACCGTGGCGTCAAGGACAACGGTGCTGCCCGCTCGCGCGTCGAGCGAACTGCAGACGCCGCAGCCAGAATTGTCCCTCCAGCATCTCGCCTGGTGTGAGCAGCGCTACCGCTCCTTCGATCCGGCGACCAATAGCTACCGATCCTATAGCGGCGAGACCCGCGAATGCTCTTCGCCGTTTCGGCAGAATATCGCCGAAAGCGATGAAGGCGGCGGTACGAAAGTGAATGCGCAGGCAGCTGCCCGATGCGCCGCTCGCTATCGATCATACCGGTCGGAAGACAATAGCTATCAACCCTGGGACGGACCGCGGCGAAGCTGCGACATGTCGGATCTGGTCGCGACCAGCAACTAACCATGGCCGGGGCGAGGCGTACGAAATCGCGCCAAGCGGGCAGGCCAGACTAAAGTCCGTGTTGTAATCGTACCGGTTGTGATATCCGGTTGTATTTGAGGGCGGAGAGTGGGGATGGCGACGACGCTGATAGCAGAAATCCACCAGGCGCAGACAAGGCTTCCGTTCCTGAGCAGGGCGGAGCGGGGAGCCCTTATCATGCGCATCCTTCGTGAGCTGAAGACGCTGCGTCAGGAGGTTCTCGGAAACGTGCCGGCCGATCGCTGTGTCTGGATCGACAAGCTTATTGCATCGGTCTCCTCGACGATATCGGAAATCGTCACCATGCAGGACGCCGAGTTCAATCGGGTTCTGAACGAGTTCGAAAAGCTCATGGCGACGCTGCATAACATTTCCCGCCCGGAAAAGCCGTCGAGGACGGTTCACTAGCTTCGGCCCTGGCAATGACGGGGCTGTAACCCTTTCAATATGACCTGTACGGCGGCCCACTGCGCTGGAAACCGATCCCGGTGCGCAAGCGTTCTCCTCGCATGACCGAAACAAAATCTCCCGACGCGGCGCCCTCCGGCGAAGACGATCGAAAGCCCGGCGCGGATGTTTCCTTTCCCTACGACAGGATGACTGTCGAGCAATTCCGAAGACGCTTCCCCCGCGCCCGCTGGAGCGATGATCGCAAGGCCTGGTTCGTTCCCGGCAGCACGGCATCCCGCCGCATCGGACGATGGCTGGCCGAGCTGGAGGCCGAGGCCGACGCGCATGCGGATGCGAAGGGGCGCGATGCCTTCGCCTTCGATCCGATCGACAGTCCATATCTTGAACTTGGCAAGGCAGGTTTTCGAATCCGCACACCCTATTCGAAGACAGTCGTCGACGAATTGCGCGAAGTGCCGTTCTCGCGGTGGGACGGCGACCTTCGCTTATGGCATGTCCCCTTCCGGTCCTATGAGGATTTGAGACGCCGATGGCCTCATATCGAAGCGGCGGCTCGTAGAAACGAGCCGGAGGAGAGACGACGGCGCGCCGAGGAGCGCAAGGGGAGCGAACAGGATCTGCGCAGCAGGCTTCGCTCGACTGAGCGAAAGCGCCATCGTTACCCGCTTGCCGCCGGCGACTTGCCGCCGATAGGGCGTCCGGTGGCCACCTCCTATGGGATCGTCGTGTTTACTGAAATCACCGGCGAACTGGTCGATCCCCACCCCGTTGCGGACGTCTATCCCGGCGTCAACGAGGATGATCTCTGGGGATATTGGCGGGCGCCGACATTCGAAGAGCTTGTCCGTACGTGGCCGGCAAAAACACCGCCCCTTCAAGGTGCCAGATGGTGGCTGCCGACGATCGAAGAGCTGAGGCCCGCCCGCCGCGCGGCAAGATCACGCGAGGCCAGGACGCGCGCGAAGACGCCGTGACCGCAGCTGTCGCAAGGGGCCGGACCGGCCGCAGAGGCAGTCCGGGGTGTGCGCAGTCCGCGTGGGAACAAATTCCCACGTCGGCCATTTGTCGTCCATGAAAACAACCCTGCCGATGTCGCTGCTCGCGCTGGCCATCTCCGTTGGCGGCGCCGCCGCGCGGGATCTCCGACCCGAAGCGATCAATGCCGCCGCGATTGCCGACATCGAGACGGCAAAGCCGTCGCCCGCAGATCCGGAGCCGGCGATCGTCCGTCTTCAGGTCCTGCTCGACCGGGCGGGTTCATCTCCCGGCGTGATCGACGGCCTGTCCGGGGAGAACGTCAATAAGGCCGTGGCCGGCTTCGAGGCCATGAACAAGCTTCCTGTCGACGGCAGGCCGGATCCTGAGGTCGTTTCCCGCCTGGAAGACAATGCCGCCATCGTCCGAAGCTACGTCGTCTCGCCCGAGGACGCCACGGGTCTCGTCGAGACGATCCCTGAGGATTACGGCGAGAAGGCAAAAATGCAGAGCCTCGGCTATACCAGCGTTGCGGAGAAGTTGTCCGAACGCTTTCATATGGGTCTCGATCTGTTAAACGCGCTCAACCCGGCTTCCCAGTTTTCACCTGGAGACACGGTGTGGGTCGTCGACCCCGGCCCCGCAAGGGAGGGCAAGGTCAAGAAGATCGAGGCCGACAAGAAGATAGGCCAGGTGCTGGCCTATGCCGAGGACGGATCTTTGCTGGCCGTCTATCCCGCGACGATCGGCAGCAAAGACAATCCGTCGCCCTCAGGAAAGCACAAGGTCAAGGGCGTCGCGAGAATGCCGGTCTACCGATATGACCCGAAGCGCAACTTCAAGCAGGGAAAGAACGACAAGGTCCTGACGATCCCGAAGGGGCCGAACGGGCCGGTCGGCAGCGTCTGGATCGATCTGACCGAGCCGACCTATGGAATCCATGGGACGCCGGAGCCCAAGCTCATCGACAAGGTCGGCTCGCATGGTTGCGTGCGGCTGACGAATTGGGACGCCGAAGAACTGGCCGGCATGGTCAAGCCGGGCGTCCTGGTCGATTTCGTCAATCGCAGCCCGGCCGCTCCGAAGTGAGGCGCCGGCCCGCAATCCACCGAGCTCCGCCGTGTCAGCGATTACGATGCCTTGGCCTCGAAAGCCGGGGCAAAATCACCTAGCGATTTCGCCTTGAGGATCGTGCCGCCGATATCCTGCTCCACGATCGCTTCCAGATCGGCGAAGCTGTCTATGACGTAATAGATCGGCTGCAGGATATCGATGCGGTAGGGCGTCCTGAGAACGCTCAACAAATCGAACGGCCGGAATTCGCAGGCCGTGCCTTCCGTTGCCGCCTTCGCCTCACTCGGCGATGAGACGATGCCGGCGCCGAAGCAGCGGCGGCCTTGCGGCGTATTGATCAGGCCGAATTCGACCGTGAACCAGAAAATCCGGAACAGGTGCCATGAATAGCCTTTGCCGAGGCGCATGGCCGTTTCGCCGAAATGCCGGACGAAATTGGCATAACTCTGATTGGTCAGCAGCGGGCAGTGGCCGAAGACTTCATGAAACAGGTCCGGTTCCTCGATATAGTCGATATGTTCGCGGCGGCGCAGGAAGGTGGCGAGCGGGAATTTGCCTTGCGACAGAAGTTCGTAAAAGCGCGAGGGCGGAATGAGCGCCGGCACGCCTTCGACGCCGAAGCCGGTGGTCTCGTTGAGGCGTCTGTTCACATCGAGAAGCTGAGGCACTTTCTCCGGCTTCAAGCCCAGCAGTTTGACGCCATCCAGATATTCCTGGCAGGCCGTGTCGGCCAATATCTTCATCTGGCGCCGGTAGAGTTCGCCCCAGATCGCATCTTCTTCGGGGCTGTAGTCGTAGAGGCCGTCCGGGCCGGGCAGTTTGGCGGTATAGCTGCTTTCTTTGGTCATCGGCTGATCCTCCCGGAATGGCGCTATTTCTGCGATTATGCTCCGTGCCGGGCGGATTTTCTTTTCTTTTGTGCCGCGTATCGCCATAGTGATGAAAAATATTCTCGATCAAGAGAGTGAAAATGAAAGAAACCGGGAACTTTCGCCGCAAGCTACTGAAGCTCATCCAGGCCGATGGCAGCCTGTCGCTGGCGGACCTGGCGGAGAAGGCCGGCATGTCGCAGAGCTCCGCCTGGCGGAAGATCCAGGAACTGGAAGCCGATGGCGTTATCCGCAAGCGCGTGACGCTGCTCGATCCCGGCAAACTCGACCTCAAACTCTGCGTCATCGCCCATGTGACGCTGGAGGATCACCACGAAGAGGCGGTCGCGTCCTTCGCTTCGGTGGTGCTGGAACGGCCGGAGATCATGGAGTGCTACGCCTTGTCGGGCGCCTTCGACTATATGTTGAAGATCCGGGCCAGCGACGTGGAAAGCTACGAAGCCTTCATGACGCGTTACCTCATGCGCAACCCGCATGTGCGCACCGTGGTCTCGAGCTTCGTGCTGCGCGAGCTGAAATTTTCGACCGAACTGCCGCTCTGACGCCTGTCCTCTGCGGACCGGCATTCAACGTGTGCCGTCGCCGTGCCAACTGCCCGGCATGCGTACCGGAAAACCCTCGAATGTCTTCAGCGTGTCGAGCACGATCGAGGTTTTCACGTGCTGCACCGATTCGTGCGGCAGGAGAACGTCGTTGACGAATTTGGAGAGGTCGGCGAGCCCGCGGGTCGCGACCTTCAGGTGGTAGTCCATTTCACCGGTCAGCGCATAGGCTTCGAGAACCTCCGGCAGCCCGTTGATCAGCTGGGAAAACCGCCGGGCATTATCCCTGTTGTGGGTGGCAAGCGTCACCGAAATGACCACCAGCATGTCCAGCCCCAGCTTCTCCCGATCGAGATAGGCTCGGTAGCTGCGGATATAGCCCTCGGCTTCCAGTCGCGTGCGGCGGCGCGAGCATTGCGAGGGTGAAAGGGCGATGCGATCGCCGAGTTCGTTATTCGTCAGCCTGCCATCCTTTTGCAGTTCCTGGAGCAGGCGCAGATCCAATTTGTCCAGATGTTCATCCATTGCGCAAAATCTCCAAAATACTCACGAACCGTGCATAATATCTTCCGCACGCATAAAGAATGCAAGAACTTTGCGCGCGTTTTGGGCCACACTTTGCACAGTCAAACTCCAATCGTCAGGAGGAGAAAATGGGTCCTTTCCCGCATGATGCACCGCCGTCGGAGATCACCGCCGACAACCCGGCCGGCACCGACGGTTTCGAATTCGTCGAGTTCGCGCATCCCGAGCCGGAGAAGCTCAGCGAACTCTTCACACGCATGGGCTACGCTGCGGTCGCCAGACATAAGGCGAAAGACATCACCGTCTGGCGCCAGGGCGACATCAACTATGTCGTCAATGCCGAACCCGGCAGTCACGCCGCCCGCTTCGTCGAAAAGCACGGTCCCTGCGCGGCATCGATGGCCTGGCGTGTCGTCGACGCCAAACACGCCTTCGACCATGCGGTGTCGAAAGGCGCCGTTCCCTATGAAGGCGATGACAAGATGCTGGACGTCCCGGCGATTGAAGGTATCGGCGGCTCGCTGCTTTATTTCGTCGAGACCTATGGCGCCAAGGGATCGGCCTACGATGCCGAATTCGATTGGTTGGGTGAGCGTAACCCGCGCCCTGAGGGGATCGGCTTCTACTACCTCGACCATCTCACGCACAACGTCTTCCGCGGCAATATGGACAAATGGTGGGATTTCTACCGCGAGCTGTTCAATTTCAAGCAGATCCACTTCTTCGATATTGACGGCCGCATCACCGGTCTGGTCAGCCGTGCCATCACCTCGCCCTGCGGCAAGATCCGCATTCCGCTGAATGAATCGAAGGACGACACCAGCCAGATCGAGGAATATCTGAAGAAGTACCGAGGCGAGGGCATCCAGCACATCGCCGTCGGCACCGAGGATATTTATGGGGCCACCGACCGGCTTGCCGACAACGGGCTGCGCTTCATGCCGGGTCCGCCGGAGACCTATTACGACATGTCTCATGAACGTGTGAACGGCCACAGCGAACCCATCGAGCGCATGAAGAAACACGGCATCCTCATCGACGGCGAAGGTGTCGTGAATGGCGGCATGACGAAAATCCTGCTGCAGATCTTCTCGAAAACCGTCATCGGCCCGATCTTCTTCGAATTCATCCAGCGCAAGGGTGACGAGGGGTTCGGCGAAGGCAACTTCCGCGCTCTTTTCGAGTCGATCGAGGCCGATCAGATCAAGCGTGGTGTCATCGGGACCGCAGCGGAGTAAACTCTACGGGCGCCCGTGCGTCTGAAGGGCGCGCGGCGCCGGAGTTTTCGGGCCTTGAGTTTTCGGGGAGGAGTTGAGCAATGGACCAGACATCGATCCAGGCTTCCGGCGGTGAAGCAGCAGTGGCAGACAAGGTGAAATATATGCCGGGCTTCGGCAACGACTTCGAAACCGAGTCGCTTCCCGGCGCTTTGCCGCAGGGCCAGAACAGCCCGCAGAAATGCAATTACGGTCTTTATGCCGAGCAGCTTTCCGGCTCGCCGTTTACGGCGCCGCGCGGGACGAACGAAAGATCCTGGCTTTACCGCATTCGCCCGAGCGTGCGCCACACGCGCCGCTTCTCCAACGCTTCCTACCCGCTCTGGAAGACCGCGCCCTGCCTCGACGAGCATTCGCTGCCTCTCGGACAGCTTCGCTGGGACCCTATCCCTGCGCCGACCGAAAGATTGAATTTTCTGGAAGGCGTGCGGACGATCACGACGGCCGGCGACGCCACGACCCAGGTGGGCATGTCGGCCCATGCCTATGTCTTCAACGAGGACATGGTCGACGACTATTTCTTCAACGCCGATGGCGAACTGCTGATCGTGCCGCAGCTCGGCGCCCTCAGGGTGTTCACCGAAATGGGCATCATGGATGTCGAGCCCGCCGAAATATGCCTCATCCCCCGCGGCATGATGTTCAAGATCCTCACATCAGGTGAGCAGACCGCCTGGCGTGGTTATATATGCGAGAACTACGGCGCCAAATTCACGCTGCCGGAGCGTGGCCCGATCGGCGCCAACTGCCTGGCAAACCCGCGCGATTTCAAGACGCCTGTCGCCGCCTACGAGGACAAGGAAACGCCTTGCCGCGTTCATGTGAAGTGGTGCGGCAAATTCTATGTCACCGAGATCGGCCATTCGCCGCTCGATGTCGTGGCCTGGCACGGCAATTATGCCCCGTTCAAATACGATCTCAGGACATTTTCTCCGGTCGGCGCCATCCTCTTCGATCATCCCGATCCGTCGATCTTTTCGGTGCTGACCGCGCCGACCGAGGATGCCGGCACCGCCAATGTCGATTTCGTGATCTTTCCGCCGCGCTGGTTGGTGGCGGAGCACACATTCCGCCCACCCTGGTATCACCGCAACATCATGAGCGAATTCATGGGTCTGATCCATGGACAGTATGACGCCAAGGAAGAGGGTTTCGTGCCGGGCGGCATGAGCCTGCACAACATGATGCTGCCGCATGGGCCGGATGCGCTCGCCTTCGAAAAGGCAGCCAATGTCGAGCTCAAACCGGTGAAGCTCGATCACACCATGGCCTTCATGTTCGAGACCCGATACCCGCAGCAACTGACGAAATACGCCGCCGAGCTGGAAACGCTGCAGGACGATTATCTCGAGTGCTGGGACGGGCTGGAACGCAAGTTCGACGGAACCCCCGGTATCAAGTGATAACATCGGAATTGGAACATGAAACTTGCGACGTTAAAGGACTCCACCCGGGACGGCCGCCTCGTCGTCGTTTCCCGCGACCTGACCCGCTGCTCGGAAGTCGGTCATATCGCCCGCACGCTTCAGGCAGCCCTCGACGACTGGGACCATGTGGCGCCGAGACTTGCAGGGATTGCCGAAGGCATCGAGACCGGCGCCCAGCCGACACTCCGCTTTCACGAGCATGACGCTACGTCACCTCTGCCACGGGCCTATCAATGGGCCGATGGTTCCGCCTACGTCAACCACGTCGAACTGGTGCGCAAGGCGCGCGGCGCCGAAATGCCGGCAAGCTTCTGGACCGATCCGCTGATCTATCAAGGTGGCTCGGACAGTTTTCTTGCGCCGCGCGATCCGATCGTGATGGCCGACGCGGCTTATGGGATCGACATGGAAGGCGAGGTCGCCGTCATTACCGGCGACGTCGCCATGGGATCGGACTCGCAGGCGGCGCGCGACGCCATCCGCCTGGTGATGCTCGTCAACGACGTGTCGCTGCGCGGCCTGATCCCCGACGAACTCGCCAAGGGCTTCGGTTTCTTCCAGTCGAAGCCCGCCTCGGCCTTTTCGCCGGTCGCGGTGACGCCGGACGAGCTCGCCGACGCCTGGGATGGCGGCAAGCTGCATCTGCCGCTGCTCGTCAGCCTGAACGGCAAGGCTTTCGGCAAGGCCAATGCCGGCATCGACATGACCTTCGATTTCGGCCAGCTGATCGCCCATGCCGCCAAAACCCGCCATCTCGCGGCCGGGACGATCATCGGCTCGGGAACGGTTTCCAACAAGCGGGACGGCGGCCCGGGCAGGCCGGTCGAAGATGGCGGCGACGGCTATTCCTGCATCGCCGAAATCCGGATGATCGAGACGATCGAAACCGGTTCGCCGAAGACCCCCTTCATGCAGTTCGGCGACCAGGTCCGCATCGAGATGAAGGACCGGGCCGGCCATTCGATCTTCGGGGCGATCGAGCAGACCGTCGAACGCTATGGAGGAGCGGGACCGCAATGAGCGAGATCGTTCTTTACGACTACTGGCGATCGTCGGCGAGCTACCGCGTCCGCATCGCCCTCAACCTGCTGGAGATCGACTACAGGACGGTGCCGGTCAATCTGTTGGAGGGCGCGCATCGGACGCCGGACTATCTCGCGCTCAATCCGCAGGGCCTGGTGCCGACCCTGGTGATCGATGGAAGGCCTCTGACGCAGTCGCTCGCCATCATCGAATACCTGGCCGAGCTTCGGCCGCAATATGGATTGCTGCCGTCCGATATTACCGATCGCCAGAAGGTGCGGGCGCTGGCCTATGCAGTCGCCATGGACATCCATCCGATCTGCAACATGCACGTCGTGTCGCATGTCATGACCCTGACCGAGAAGGCGGATGCCCGCGAGGAATGGATGAAGCATTTCATCGCCGACGGACTGCGCAAACTGGAAGCGATGATCGGCGAATCCGGCGGAGCCTTCTGCTTCGGCGATACGCCGACAATGGCAGACCTTTGCCTTGTGCCTCAAGTCTACAACGCCCGCCGCTGGGGCGTCGATCTCACGGATTTCAAGCGCATCGTCGCGATCGACGCCATGTGCGCCGAACTGCCGGCCTTCCAGGCGGCGCATCCCGATCGCGTGAAGTCGTGACGTCACCGGTGGGTACAACGCATCGGCCTGAGGCCAGGCGGCTGGCTGGCGAGCCTACGCGTCCCGCCACGAAGGGAAGATCGCAGCCTGGCCCAGCCACGTCCCGGTTTCGTCGATAAGCTGCCAGACGGTCACCTTCTCGATCCAGAAACGCCGTCCCGATTTCGCGATCCGGAGGCCGCGGCCATCCTCGACAAAACCATCGCGGGTCACGCTATCCAGCAGCCGCTGACGCTCCGCGCGATCCGGCTGCTCGGCCGAAAGCCGCGACGGCAGCGTGATGAATTCATCCCAACTATATTCGAAGCAGGTCTGCGCGGTGCGGTTCGCGTAGATGAAGCGCGGATCGGGCTCGGTATTGTGGGCGAGGACGACGAAAGGAGCGTCGTTGTAAAGCCAGTCCGGCCCCTGTCCGTCCTGGACAAGGTAACGGCCGACGATGCGGTTGTAGCTTCCGGTGAGCAGAGAGAAGAAATCGGCGTCGCTCGTCAGGTCGAGGGCGTGATTGTCATAGGGAGAAGTCACGAACTGCCTCGTTGGTCAAATGCTTCGGTGCAGGCGACATAGCCGATATTCATTGCACACGTCTATGATGCCCCTTGTGAACCGCGATCCTTCCCGGCCAGCACCACCATTTACCTTGTCTCAATACTTCTGATTGTGACGCTTGCCAGAAGATCGCCCGTTATGCATTGATCTTAAGCTGCCGGGGTAGTTATCAACATTCTCTGCGAAGCGATTGTTCTCCAGACCGTAATCGGCGTCGGCTGGGCGCGGACGGCCGGGATTCACGGGGGCAGTTGATTTCATCATCCGGCTGCAAGTGACGACAGGAGAAATACAGGTGCGTGAGGGCTGGGGAAGAATGCGCAAATCCGTCTCGTTGACAGCGATGCTGCTGGCGTTCGTCGCCATGGCCGGAGAGGGGCATGCGGCAATTTCCTACCAACGTCTGGAAGGCGCGCCGGGAGAGCGTGGCCTGGTGATAAAGGGCGTGTTTGAATTCTCCGACGATCCGACGAGGCTTGTCGACGAATACAAGCAGTTCCAAGCGGACTACATCAGCTTTGACTCGCCCGGCGGAAACGTGGTCGCCGCGATCAGCTTTGGCCGCGCCATCCGCGCGCTGAATGCAAGAACGCTCCAGATCAGAGCCATGGAATGTGCATCGGCCTGCGCCTTCGCCTTCGTCGGTGGCGTCGAAAGGTTTGCCGAGCCGGGCTCCATCGGCGTGCATCGTGTTTCCCTATCCGACGACGACCCCATGGACAACAAATTGGCAGTCTCGTCCGTTCAATCGCTGACCGGCGACATCATCGGATATCTTACCGACATGGGGGTAAGCCCCAATCTGCTGCAGCTCAGCCTGTCGATCGACAGCACCGACATCAGGTATCTCACTGCTGCGGAAATGCGGAACTGGAACATCAACACGCCTGAGGACATGCCCTCGCCACAGGAAAGCGCGCCGCCACCTCAGGACCCGGCACCTGAGGTGAGCGCAACACCCGCCGTCACGCCATCGGACCCAAGCGCTTCCGAGGAGGTGGCCTCATCCGAACCCGGCGACCTGACCTCCGAACCCGGCGACCTGACCACGGAAGCGGTTGATTTCGTCAACCGATACAATGACGAATGGTCGAAAGACAACGCCTCGGCGCTTGATTTCATGAAGGGCATCTATGCCGACGAGGTCTCCTTCTTCGGAACCTTGGTCGACAAAGACGTCGTGCTAAAGGACAAGGCGACCTTCGCCCAACGCTGGCCGCAGCGCGTCTACAGCGTCAAACCGGGCTCCGTGACTGCCAGTTGTGCCGGAAAATGCGAGATGTCCGGAATAGTCGAGTGGTTTGCCCGAAACAAGAGCACGGGTAAGACGTCCTCGGGAATGGCGGAATTCTCTTTCGTGTGGAACACGGCCTCTCTGCAGATCGAGTCCGAGACCGGAAAGGTGCTCGCCACGGACAAGGAAGCCAAGGCGCCGGATCGGTTGATAGATCAATGGATAGGACTGGACGACATCTGCCGCGGCAGCACCGATCGTTACGGCATCGCGACGGAGCGCGCCTGCAAACGGCGCGACGCGCTCGGTCCGCTGCTCAATCGCGTCGACTGGTGTTACGGCCATGAAGGCGAAGCCGGAATGGACTGGGCGTGGCACAAATGCGATGCCAACTCCCGCAGGTATGGCAAGTAAGTAGCGCGCAGGTCCGCGGACGAGCGACCGGTGGTTGCCCGGAGGAAGAAATGTTGGGAAACTCACATTCCTGAATGAGGCCGAGCGTGTCAGAAGACGAGCATCCCGAGGAAAACAGCGCCTTGTCTGGATCTGACGAACCCGAGAAGCCGGCGGAGCGCTATCAACTCGGCCTCTGCCTTTCGGGCGGTGGCTATCGGGCCATGCTTTTCCATGCGGGATCGCTTGCAAGGCTGAACGAGGCCGGTCTTCTGGCGAAGCTCGATATGATCTCCTCGGTCTCAGGCGGATCGATCGCCTCAGGCCTGCTCGCCTATGTATGGCCGCGGCTGATCTTTCAGAATGAGGTCGCCGTCAATTTCAAGACGGAATATGTCGACCGCATCCTGGCTTTCAGCCAGATATTCGCCGATGTTCCGAGCTTCCTGAAAGGCGTGTTCAATCCCTTCTCGAGCGGGGCGGAGGAAGCCGCCAAACTCTATGAGCGACATCTGTTCGACGGAAAGTCGCCAAGCCTGAAAGACCTGCCGGGATCGCCCTGGTTCGTCTTCTGCGCCAGCAATCTCAGCACCGGTTCGCTCTTCCGCATGTCCAACCGCTATATCGCGGATTACCGGATCGGCGTGTCGTTTCATCCGGCATTGTCGCTCGCAACCGCGGTAACCGCTTCGGCGGCATTCCCGCCGGTGTTGTCCCCGCTGCGATTGGATCTGTCGCAGTTTTCCTGGAAGAGGGAAAAACTCGACGACACGGTCGGCGAAGCCGTTGCTCCAGGCCGGGCAATCTTGAGCGACGGCGGTGTTTACGACAATCACGGCATCGAGCCGGCGCTGAAACGGTGCGACTGCCTGCTCGTCAGCGACGCCGGCGCGCCTTGGCGGTCCTCTACCCGTGGATATTGGAACTACTTCAGCCAACTCAAGCGGGTGCTCGACACGGCGGACAATCAGGTGAGGTCGTTGCGGCGGCGAGACCTGATCGGCGCCTTCAAGGCGGCCAAACAGGCCGACATACTTGGCCTCGACGACCTCACAAAATCGGCCCTGCGCGCGAGAACGCGTGGCGTCTATTGGTCGATCGACAGCAAGGACGCGAAACTCAAACCATACGCATCCTACACGCTGCCACCGTCGTCGATCGTTCCCGCCGACGTCGGCACCTATCTTCATTTCCTCGGCGCGAGGGAGACGGAGCGCTTGGCGAATTGGGGGCACTATGTCTGCGACGCGATGCTCAACCGGTTTTACCCTTCGCCGCTGGCTCCATCGTTTGGGTCGCCACTGGCGGCAGGGAGCGTGAAGCCATCTTGGGCGGCGAGGGTAAGCAAACGGCTGTTCGACGTCCTGCCTTTGTGACTTCCGGGCCGCGACCAACGGCTAAAGGGTCACCGTGAACGAGAAAGCCGGGCGTGGCAGCCCGGCTTTCTCGGCCTTCAACTCAAGGTCGGCTGTCAGAGTTCAAACGCGATGATTGCGGATGAGCGCTACTTAGGCTCTCTCAGCTGCACCCGCTCGTCGCCCCGCAAGTATCGCACTTCTCGCAGGTGCCGTTCCGCACCATCGTGAAGTTCTGGCATTCCGAGCACATGTTGCCCGTGTACCCCTGCATGATCGAGCGCTGGCGGCGTTCGGCTTCCACCTTTTTGGCTTCGGTCTTGGCCGTTGCCGCATCGGCTGCCGCCTTGTCGGAGAAGAGGGCGGTGGCGTCGCTCGTGATTTCTTCCATCACCTCTTCGGCGATCTCTTCCGCCAGTTCCTTGGCGCGCTCCTCGTAATCGCGCTTGAAGGCGACGATTTCGGAGGTGGAGATGGCGACGGTCGGCTCCAGCTTGCGGGCAGCACTGCCGGCAAAGGCAGTTACGGTGCCGGTGGAGGCGGCGCGGGCAGGGGCTGCGGTGGCAGCACCTTTTGGTTCGCCCGCCTGGCGTTCGCCGCCGGTGCCGGAAACCAGCGTCGGCTTGTAGCCGCGGGTCCAGCCGGTGGAGAGCAGGTTGGTCTTGCCTTCCTGGATGCCCTTGCCGAGCGCCGTGTTGGAGAAATCGGACGTATCGACATGGGCGAGGTCATGACGGCCGAGATAGGAGACGGCAAGCTCGCGGAAGACATAGTCGAGGATCGAGGTGGCGTTCTTGATCGCATCGTTGCCGATGACCATGCCGGCCGGCTCGAACTTGGTGAAGGTGAAGGCCTCGACATATTCCTCGAGCGGCACGCCATATTGCAGGCCGAGCGAGATGGCGATGGCGAAATTGTTCATCATCGCCCGGAAGGCAGCGCCTTCCTTGTGCATGTCGATGAAGATCTCGCCGAGGCGGCCGTCGCCGAATTCACCGGTGCGGAGATAGACCTTGTGCCCGCCGACGGCGGCCTTCTGGGTATAGCCCTGGCGGCGGTTCGGCAGCTTCTCGCGTTCGCGCGAAACACGTTCGATCACCCGCTCGATGATCTTCTCGGTGATGGTGACGGCCTGGGCGGCGACGGGCGCCTGCAGCAGTTCCTCCAGTGCATCCTCGTCGTCCTCGTCTTCGATCAGCGAGGCATTGAGCGGCTGCGACAGCTTCGAGCCGTCGCGATAGAGCGCGTTGGCCTTGAGGCCGAGTTTCCAGGACAGAAGATAGGCGTTCTTGCAATCCTCGACGGTCGCCTCGTTCGGCATGTTGATCGTCTTGGAAATCGCACCGGAGATGAAGGGCTGGGCAGCCGCCATCATGCGGATATGGCTTTCCACCGAGAGGTAGCGCTTGCCGATCTTGCCGCAGGGATTGGCGCAATCGAAGACCGGCAGGTGCTCGGCCTTCAGGAAGGGCGCGCCTTCCAGCGTCATGGCGCCGCAGACATGGATGTTGGCGGCTTCGATGTCCTTTTTCGAGAAGCCCATATGGTCGAGCAGGCTGAAGCTCATGTCGGAGAGCTGCTCGTCGGAAACCTTCAGCGTCTCCTTCAGGAAGTCGGCGCCGAGCGTCCACTGGTTGAAGACGAACTTGATGTCGAAGGCGCTCTTCAGCGCGGCGTTGACGGCTTCCACCTTCTCGTCGGTCAAGCCCTTGGCCTTCAGCGTCGACGGGTTGATCGCCGGCGCCTGGTTCAGGTTGCCGTGGCCGACGGCATAGGCTTCGATCTCGGCGATCTGGCTCTCGGAATAGCCGAGCGTGCGCAGCGCTTCCGGCACGGCGCGGTTGATGATCTTGAAGTAGCCGCCGCCGGCGAGCTTCTTGAACTTGACGAGGGCGAAGTCGGGCTCGATGCCGGTCGTGTCGCAATCCATGACGAGACCGATCGTGCCGGTCGGCGCGATGACCGAGACCTGGGCATTGCGGTAGCCGTGCTGTTCGCCGAGTTCGAGCGCCTTGTCCCAGGCCGATTTGGCATGGGCGGCGAGATCCTGGTCCGGGTTTTCCGCATGGATCAGCGCGACCGGGTCGATCGACAGCGCCTCATAGCCCGACATTTCGCCATATGCGGCGCGGCGATGGTTGCGGATGACCCGCAGCATGCTTTCACGGTTCGGCGCGAAGTTCGGGAAGGGCCCGAGCTCGGCTGCCATTTCGGCCGAGGTCGCATAGCAGATGCCGGTCATGATCGCGGTCAGCGAGCCGGCGATGGCGCGGGCTTCGGCCGAATCGTAGGGAATGCCCGACGACATCAGCAGGCCGCCGATATTGGCATAGCCGAGGCCGAGCGTGCGGTATTCGTAGGAGAGTTCGGCAATGCGCTTCGACGGGAACTGCGCCATCATGACCGAGACTTCGAGCACGACGGTCCACAGGCGAACGGCATGTTCGTAATCGGCGATGTTGATGCGCTTGGTGGCCTTGTCCTTGAACTGCAAGAGGTTCAGCGAGGCAAGGTTGCAGGCGGTGTCGTCGAGGAACATGTATTCCGAGCACGGGTTCGAGCCGCGGATCGGGCCGCCGGCCGGCGAGGTGTGCCAGTCGTTCATCGTCGTGTTGAAGTGGATGCCCGGATCGGCCGAGGCCCAGGCGGCATAGGAAATGGTTTCCCAGAGATCGCGCGCTTTCAGCGTCTTCATCACCCGGCCGTCCTTGCGGGCGGTCAGCTTCCATTCGCCGTCATTTTCGACGGCGCGCAGGAAGTCGTCCTTGATCGAGACCGAGTTGTTGGAGTTCTGGCCGGAGACCGTGAGATAGGCTTCCGAATCCCAATCCGTGTCGTAGGTCTTGAATTCGAGATCCTTGTAGCCCTGGCGGGCGAACTGGATGACGCGCTGGACGTAATTCTCCGGAACCTGGTCCTTCTTGGCAGCGCGGATTTCGCGCTTCAGGGCAGGGTTCTTGGCCGGATCGAAGCAATCGCCATTGTCGCCGCCTTCGCAGTTGAAGCAGGCCTTCATGATCGTCTTCAGGTGCCGGGCGACGATCTTCGAGCCGGTGACGAGGGCCGCGACCTTCTGCTCTTCCTTGACCTTCCAGTTGATGTATTCCTCGATATCGGGATGGTCGATATCGACGACCACCATCTTGGCGGCGCGGCGCGTCGTGCCGCCCGACTTGATGGCGCCGGCGGCACGGTCGCCGATCTTCAGGAAGCTCATCAGGCCGGAGGAGCGGCCGCCGCCGGAAAGCTTTTCGCCTTCGCCGCGCAGCATCGAGAAGTTGGAGCCGGTGCCGGAGCCGTATTTGAACAGGCGCGCTTCACGCACCCAGAGATCCATGATGCCGCCTTCGTTGACGAGATCGTCCTCGACCGACTGGATGAAGCAGGCATGCGGCTGCGGATGTTCGTAGGCAGACTTGGACTTGGTCAGCTTGCCGGTGAAGGGGTCGACATAGAAATGGCCCTGGCCGGGACCGTCGATGCCGTAGGCCCAGTGCAGGCCGGTGTTGAACCACTGTGGCGAGTTCGGCGCGACGCGCTGGGTGGCGAGCATATAGGCAAGCTCGTCCTTGAAGGCGGCGGCATCTTCTTCCGAAGAGAAATAGCCGCCCTTCCAGCCCCAATAGGTCCAGGTGCCGGCGAGACGGTCGAAGACCTGACGCGCATCGATTTCGGAGCCGGTCTGTTCGTCCTTGGGCAGGGCCTTCAGCGCCGCATCGTCGGGAACGGAGCGCCACAGGAAGGAAGGAACGTCGTTCTCCTCGACCTTCTTCAGCCGGGTGGGGACGCCGGCCTTGCGGAAATACTTCTGCGCCAGAACGTCTGTCGCGACCTGGGAGAACTGTGCGGGAACGTCGATATTCTCGAGGCGGAACACGATCGAACCGTCGGGGTTCTTGATCTCGCTGGTCGCCTTGCGGAATTCGATATCCGCATAGGCGCCCTGGCCTGCCTTCGTGAAACGACGTTCGATGCGCATAGTCTTGACCTCGCGTTGGCGCCTGTCCCCAGGGCGCAAAATTCCTATCCGGCGGCACATTCAGTCGTGCAGCCAGTCTCGTTTCCGTATCGTGACAGGGGTGTCATCCGGAGATGCCCTTCCTGTATATTGTGGTGATGGTGGCTGCAAACACTAAATATAGTATTAACAGCTTATTATCGCCAGTCCCGATGTCACTTTTTTTGGGGGCCGAAAATCGCGCGGAAATCCTGTCGGGCCTGAACCGTTTTTCGGTGCAGCACCCCATTCCGCGTCCTATTTTCAAAAGGGAACCGGGCTCGTTACCTCCGGTCCTGTCGCCGCCGCAACATCAGGGACAGTAAAGTTTGAAACAGCTGATTCCGTCAAGGGCTGGGTTTTAATTGATTGCTAACCACAACATCTTGTGGATGCGCCTGTGAAGATTGGGGAAAGCCGGGGAACGCTGAAATTACAATGGCTTGCGGGCGCTGCCGGCTAAGGAAAATGCCGGAACCACAAAAAAGCGTCCTGCGGCAAATCTTGTGATGGCATTTCCGGCGCAAATGCGCATGGCGATTCGCCGGAAATATCGGGGCTGTCGAACTGCGCCGGCGACGCTGCCGGCGCACTCCGAGAGGTGGCGGTCAGCGCGCCCCCTTGGCGATCGGCTCCTGATAGGTGAAGCCCATATCCCAGGGAAAATAGATCCAGGTATCCTGGCTCACCTCGGTGATGAAGGTGTCGACGGTCGGCACGCCCTTCGGCTTGGCATAGACGCAGGCGAAATGGGCCTTCGGCAGCATGGTGCGCACCTGCGCGGCGGTCTTTCCGGTATCGGTGAGGTCGTCGACGACCAGCACGCCTTCGCCGCCGTTTTCCGCAAGCTCGGGCGCAATTCCCTTGAGCAGCACCATGTCACCCTGGTTGGCATAGTCATGATAGGAGGCGACGCAGACGGTTTCGATCAGGCGGATGTTCAATTCGCGCGAGATGATCGCGGCCGGAACGAGGCCGCCGCGGGTGATGCAGACGATCGCCTTGAACGTCTGGTCGAGGCCGGCAAGCCGCCAGGCAAGGGCGCGCGCATCGCGGTGGAACTGATCCCAGGAAACGGGAAAGGCTTTATCGGGAAGGGACATCGGGCTGCTCCGCGGCATGATAGAGATGACACGCCGTTTGCCGGCGACCGGACGGGCTTGCGGCGGCGATCGGCAAAACAAGAAATCGCGCGAGCCGGAACTGCGCGAGATCGGCCGAGGCTCGAAGCCCTCATCGGTCGCCGCAATTAGCGGGATTTGCCGGCAAAACGCAAGAGCGGCCAACTATTCCGGCAAGAGGATCAACGCGACAGAAGCGTCAGCGCCGTCATCGATTGCAGCAAGGTCCTCGTCGTGCCGCCGAAGATCATCTGCCAGAGCCAGGAATGGGTATAGGCGCCCATCACGAGGAGATCGATGCTGTCGTCGGAAAGCCGGTTCTCGATGACATGCGAGGTGTTCTTATCAACACTACGGGCCGTCGAAAGCGTCGTCCTTACGCCGTGGCGGGCCAGTGTCGCGGCGATCTCGGCGCCTGGGATCATCGATGATTGCGGCGCCATCTCGGCCGGATCGACCGAAAGGATCTCGACCTCCTCGGCCGCCTTCAGGAACGGCAGCGCGTCGAAGGTTGCGCGCGCCGCCTCCTTCGAGCCGTTCCAGGCGATCAGCACACGTTTGATCGGCTTCGGCTGGCGGATGATATAGGGGATCATCAGCACCGGCCGGCCGGTTTCGAAGAGGAAACTGTCGAGATCGACATGGCTGTCGGATGGGTTGGCCGGATCGGCTTGTGACGCAATCAAAAGATCGGCGCTGTGCGCGCTGTCGATCAGCGGTGCGGAGCCGTAGCCGGTCGATGTGGCAAAGCTGCGCCATTCGAAGGAAGTGCCGGCGGCCTGCGCTTTGGCGCGGAATATGGCCTCGACGGCGGTCGTTTCGCTATGCGCCATGTCCTGCAGCGCCTGCACGGCGACCGGATCAGGAATTTCCATCGGCGCCACCAGCGGCACGGCGGAGATGTTTTCGGCGTGCAGTCCGATCACATGAGCGCCGTTTTCGGCGGCAATGGCAAAGGCGAAATCGGCAACGGCGGCGCTATTGTCTCTCGTATCGAGAATGGCGAGAATGGTTTTGTAAGACATATCAATTCTCCTTGCACTGAAACGGCTGGCGCGAGGGAAGGAATGCACCGGACCTCTCTGCTGTTCCTTGACCGATATCAAGGATGGCCAGTTCCCGCACTGTCCTCACGCCTCGGCGGAATGGTTCTCAGTGACCTCCTTTTTCCGGCGGATGGCGTCGATCATCGCATGCACCTCGGCGCCGGCCGCATCGATCGCCGCCTGCGCGCGGCCGCGCACGACGATCTCGGTCGAGAATTTCTGGCCAATATAACGGGGGTAGGAACCGATGCTGGTGTCCGGATGGGCTTTCTGGATGGCGGCAAGCGGCGTGCCGATATCGCCTTCGCCGTAAGGGCAGGCGATGGCGAGCGACAGCACCGGCGTGCCGGTTCGAAGCGTCGGCAGCACATTGTCGACCATCGCCTGAAAAACCTGCGGCACGCCGGCCATGACATAGACATTGCCGATGATGAAGCCCGGCGCGGTCGAAACCGGATTGGCGATATGGGCAGCCCCGCGCGGCATGCGCGCCATGCGCTGGCGCGCCTCGGTGAATTCCATTTCGCGACGCCGGTACATCTCGGCAAGCAGCGTCATCGCCGCTTCGTCATGTTCGCAGGGCAGGCCGAACGCCTTGGCGATCGCATCGGCGGTGATGTCATCATGCGTCGGCCCGATGCCACCCGAGGTGAAAACATAGTCATATCGGGCGCGGAGCACGTTCAGCGCCTCGACGATCGCCTCTTCCTCGTCGGCGACGATGCGCACCTCCTTGAGATCGATGCCGGAAAGGGTAAGGAGCTCGGCGAGGTGGCCGATATTCCTGTCCTTGGTGCGGCCGGAAAGCAGTTCGTCGCCGATGGCGAGCATGGCGGCGGTGACGACGGTGTCATGGCTCATGGGGTGTTCCGTGATGTGAGGCTGGTCAATAGGTAGCGCCGTTCGGCCGCTTTGCAAACACTCGAAGATGATGTGGAAAAGTGTGGTCGACAGAGTCGCCTCGCAGATGCGCAATTTCTGGGTCAGGTGTGGCCTCTGTTGGCGGCAAACGGAAGCGTAATTTTTACGCCTAGCGGCTCTTCCCATCGCGAATGACGCGAGATATTGAAAACGCCGCAAGCGGGCGTGGCGAAACTGGTAGACGCAAGGGACTTAAAATCCCTCGGCCTTAGGCTATACGGGTTCGATCCCCGTCGCCCGCACCACGTTCATAATCCTGTTTGAATATGCTGTATATTGCATGAAAGCGCGCGTTATTGCTTGACACTGGCGTTTTCGGTGCAAGGATTGCGCCGCGGCAGGGGAGTAAGTGTTGTCTTCTGGGAGTAAGACGATGGTTTACGATTGGAGTGGGGTAAGGGCCCGGCGCATTCGGGTCTTCAAAACCAGTGTCGCACTTGTTCTGGGAACCGCGATCGCAGCGGTCCCACTATTTTTCTGGGCGATACAACTGCGCGCTTTCTAAGCAGCAATAATCAGCGTTCCGCGACGGGAAGGGTATTCGGCGCCCTGGTTTCGCGCCATCTGTTGATCACCCAGCCGGCCAGCAGGCCGAGCGCGGCGCCCATAGCCTTGACGCCGGCGTCATGCAGGCGCGGATGGCGGGTCGGGGTGAAGTATTGCAAATATTCGATGGCGACCGCCCCCGTTATCAGCAGCACGGCCACCAGTTTCCACTGTCTGGGATAGGCGAGCGCGAAGGCGAGGCCGAGGAGAACGTAGGCGCCGCCACGATCCGTATCGACGCTCGTGACCGTATGCGGTCTCAGCCCGATCGGCGAAACCGTGACAAAGAGGATCAAGGCGAGCAGCAGCCAGGCCAGCGGTTTTGCCAATTTAAAGATCATCATCGCTCCATATAAGTGGCAGGCCTTTGCATTGACAGTTAAAATCAGTTCATCTGCCGCCGATTTTGCGATTGGCTCAAGAAACGCTTCCCGAGGCCGGAACCGGCATCAGGAGATAAGCGGCTCGGTCAGCGAACCGGAAATGGCAGGAGCGGGCTTTCTTTTGCCGGCCGGCCTGTGCCATAGCGGCGGCGGCTACTCTTTAGGAATGGACCACGCCCGTGACAAGACTTGAAGTCGAAAGCGCCGAAGCGGCAATGCGCAGCCTTTTCCCGGCGACGCCACTGCAGCTCAATGACCATCTCTCCGCCCGCTACGGCGCCGATATCTGGCTGAAGCGCGAGGATCTGTCGCCGGTGCGCTCCTACAAGATCCGCGGCGCCTTCAATTTCTTCCGCAAGGCGATCGGGCAGGGTGCTTCAGGCAAGACCTTCGTCTGCGCCTCGGCCGGCAATCACGCTCAGGGCTTCGCCTATGTCTGCCGCCATTTCGGCGTGCCGGGCGTCGTCTTCATGCCGGTGACGACACCGCAGCAGAAGATCGACAAGACGCGCATGTTCGGCGCCGAATTCATCACCATCCGACTGTTCGGCGATTTCTTCGACCAGTGCTACCAGGCCGCGCGTGACCATGTCGAGGCGATCGGCGGCGTCATGGTGCCGCCCTTCGATCACGCCGATATCATCGAAGGGCAGGCGACCGTCGCCGCCGAAATCCTGCAGCAGCTGCCTGATGGAGCGGTGCCTGACATGGTCGTGCTGCCGGTCGGCGGCGGCGGGCTTGCCGCCGGCATTACCGGTTATCTCGACGGCATCGTGCCGAAATCGGCCTTTGTCTTTGCCGAGCCGGCCGGTGCGCCGAGCCTCAGGCGCAGCATCGAGGCGGGCCAGGTGACGACGCTTGCCAAGGTCGACAACTTCGTCGACGGCGCAGCCGTCGCCCGCATCGGCGATCTGAATTTCGCCGCGCTTCGCGATTTTCCGGCGAGCCAAGTGCAGCTGATGCCCGAGAACGCCGTCTGCGTCACCATTCAGGAGATGCTGAATGTCGAGGGCGTCGTGCTGGAGCCGGCTGGCGCCCTGTCGCTGACGGCGATCGCCGCGATGGACGCTGAGGCGATCCGCGGCAAGACCATCGTTGCGGTCGTCTCCGGCGGCAATTTCGATTTCGAGCGCCTGCCTGACGTAAAGGAAAGAGCCATGCGTTACGCAGGGCTGAAGAAATACTTTATCCTCAGGCTGGCCCAGCGCCCCGGCGCGCTCAGGGATTTCCTCAATCTGCTCGGCCCCGACGACGATATCGCCCGCTTCGAATATCTGAAGAAATCGGCGCGCAATTTCGGCTCGATCCTGATCGGCATCGAAACCAAGGCGCCGGAGAATTTCGCTAGGCTGATCGAAAATTTCGAAGCTGCCGGCATGGGTTACGAGGATATAACCGAAAACGAGATCCTCGCCAGTCTGATCATTTGACTTGGCGAGCGCGATACCGCCGTGTTAGAGACGGATCATGGCTTCGTTCCTTTCAAATCTCTTTTCGATGTTCTCCGGCGGCAAGGCTGCTTCGGAGGCGGCAGGCCCCGCCGGCGAGCCGCAGCTTTACGGCGATTGCACGATCTTTGCGGAGCCGCGCAAGGAAGGCAGCCAATACCGTCTGGCCGGCCGTATCGAAAAGAAGGTCGGCGACGAGGTGCTGGTGCGCAATTTCATCCGCGCCGATCTTTTCTCGTCCTCCGACGATGCGATCGAGTGCACGGTGCGCAAGGCGCACCAGATCATCGACCAGCATGGTCCGTCGCTCTTCGGCGACGGCGAGAAGCTTCGCCAGGTCTGAAGCCGCGATCGTTCCGACTGGGGTGTCGGACAGAAGTTCCTTGCTTTTCAATCGTGTGACTTGAGCCGTCATCCCAAATATGAGAATGCGCTCACGCAATCTTAAAGGATTGCAGTGAAAGCTACGGCCTGCAGGATTTGCAGGACGCCCTCGTGTTTGACTTTTTCGGACAATCGATCAAAGGATCGGCAGCCGCGATCGCCGCATCCGCGCGGCGGCGCCGGCCTGCAGCCGAGGTGTCGTAATGGAGACGCTCAACCTCGTTCTCTTCGTCGTCGAAGCCGTCGCCTATTTCGTGCTGATGGTGACGCTTCTGCACTTCCGCCATCGGCTCGGTCTCGGGGTCTTCCTGACGGCGCTCGGCGTCATGCATTTCATGGAGACCTATCTGGCGGCGGTCTTTTACGTCTCGCTGCCGTTCGGGGATGTGTCGCCGGGTTCATCCGTCTTCTTCTCCGGCAAGCTGATGATGATCCTGATGCTGTATCTCTGGGAGGATGCCGCGACGGTGCGCCAGCCGATCTACGGCCTGTTCCTCGGCAACCTGCTCACCGTCGGCATCGCCTGGGTGCTGCAACTGCACCAGCCGCTGCAACTATCGTCAAACCATGCGCCCGACGTCGATTTTCTCAAGGAGATGGGCTGGCTGATGATCTGGGGCACGGCGCTGCTCTATGTCGATGCGCTCGGTATCATCCTGCTCTACGAAAAACTCGGCGATTTCTTCCGCAGGCGTGTCGTGCTGCGTTTCATGATCTCCGGCTTCGTGCTGCTGACTTTCGACCAGATCGGCTTCTTCGCCGCTCTGCACTATTTCCTCGATGTGCCGGTCGCCGTATTCTGGGGCGGCTGGAAGGCGAAGATGCTCTCCGTCTGCCTCTATGGGGCGATGTTTGCGATCTATGAATATCGAATCCGCCGCCTCGGTGCCGACGCTGCCGCGCGTTCCATCAGCGACGTCTTCGGTGATCTGACATTCCGCGAGCGCTACAACGATCTTCTGGAGCGCACCGGCCGCGACATGCTGACCGGTGTCTATGACCGTACGCGCATGGAACTGGAGGCGCCGCTGATGTTGCGCGAGGCGCTGCGGCAGGGGCTGTCTGCGACCGTTCTCATTATCGACGCCGATCACTTCAAGGACGTCAATGACGGTTACGGTCATCTCCAGGGTGACGCGGTGCTGAAGTCGATCGCCGCCCGGCTCGGCACGACGCTGCGCTCCAGTGACCGCATCTTCCGCTTCGGCGGCGAGGAGTTCGTCGCTGTCTGCCCCGGCACGAACCATGAGGAAGGACTGCTGCTTGCCGAGCGTCTGCGCTGGACGATCGCCACCAGCGTCAAGACGCCGGATGACAATCCGGTCACCGTCAGCATCGGCGTTGCGACCGCCGACGAGGACGGCACCAGTTTCACCACGGTGCTGTCGGCTGCCGACGGCCGGCTTTACGCGGCAAAGAAGAGCGGCCGCAACTGCGTCGTCGGCCGCTCCGGCATGGTGAAACTCGGCTAAGCCGGCCGATCTCCCAATCAACGCGATAGGTCTGGCGCCGCTGTTTAAGATGTTGCATAAATCCAAACAAATGTCTTCATATGTCTGTATTTTCAATAGCTTATAAGAACAATAAAAACGGCTTGTTGGCATAATACAAACGTGATCTCCATTGCCTCGAGATTTCGCATGCGAGGGGCGTGGAGACATGAGCGATATAGCAGTGCGAAGGAAGGTTGATGGCGGCGAATTTGCCGTTTTGTGCATCGGCGGGTTTCTTCTTTCGATCGCCTACGGCGTGACCTTTCTGATCCCGGTGCTGGTCGGAGAGCGCGGCGGCAACGAGGCGCTTGCCGGCCTGATCATCTCGGCCGCGACCGTCAGCACCGTCGTTCTGGTGATCCTCTCCGGCCATATCGCCGATGCCATCGGCTCTGCGCGGGCGGTGGCGGTTTCCGGGCTCTTTCTTGCCGCCTCCGGGCTGGGATTTGCCACGGTCCCGGCAGCCGGGCTCAACCTGATGGCCGTCGGTTTCGTCCTCGGCATCGGCTGGGGCACCTTTTATGCGCTCGGTCCCATCCTGGTCGCCGCGATCACCGAGCCGGAACATCGGATCAGATTCTTTGCTCTGCTTTCGGGATCGATGATGTCGGGCATCGGCGCCGGACCGATCATCGGCCGCATTGCCACCGGCTGGTCCTTGCCGATCGAGACGGCCTTCGCCTTTGCGTTCCTGTCCAGTCTCACCGGCGGCGCGCTGTATTTCCTGCTGCATCTGCGGCTGACCTATGCCGGCAAAATTCTCCCGCATGTCAACAAAATCTCCTTTGCCGCGGCCCGTCAGGTGATCGGTTCGCGGGCGATCTATTCCATCGTCATGGTCGGCATCGGCGGCGCGATCTTCGGCGGGCTGTCCAGCTTTCAGACAAGCTACGCCAAAGCGCATGGTTTTGACTATTCGCTGTTCTTCATCGGCTTCATGTCCGCCGCCATCCTGAGCCGGCTGTTCGTGGCGGGATATGTGGTCAAGAAGGATCCATTCTATTCGCTTCTGGTGCTGACCTGCCTGACGCTGATCTCCATCCTGCTGTTCCTGGTGGTGACATCCAGTCAGCTGGCCTATCTCGGCGCCGCGGCGATGCTGGGGCTGGGCTATGGACTGACCTATTCCGTCATCAATGGCCTGGCGGCAAACGAGGCGCCCGCGGGCCTTATGCCGCAATCGCTGCTCTTGTTCTCGCTGTCCTATTTCATCGGCGTCTTCGGCTTTCCGCTGATCGCCGGCAACCTGATCGTCTCCTCCGGCATCCAGACGATGCTCTATGTCCTGCTGCTGCTTGCCGTCGCCAATTTGGCAATCGTCCTGTTTCGCATTACCCACCGCGTCAGGAATGGCTAAGCGATGCTGGGCAAGGTCGACTTGCCCAGCCTTCGTTCGCTCAGGCAGCCCGGAAGATCTTGGCGCCCGCAGGCGCGCTCGTCATGCCGCCATCGACGGTGATCTCGATACCGGTGACGTTGGACGCGTCATCCGAGGCCAGATAGAGCGCCGCCTTGGCGATTTCGTCGGCTTCGTTCATGCGGCCGAGCGGGCTCATGCCGCCAAGCCGGGCCTCGAGTGCCGACATCGCGTCTTCCGTCTGTGCCATCGGCGACCAGATCGGCGTCTTCGTGCCGCCGGGCGTCACCTGATTGACGCGGATGCCGCGGGGTGCAAGCTCGGAGGCCATATTGCGCGTCATCGCGCGCACCGCCGCCTTGCTTGCTGCATAGGCTGACCAGCCGGGAGCCCCGACCACGGCGTGCACAGAACCGTTGAGGATGACCGAAGCGCCGTCGTTAAGATGCGGCAGGGCCGCCTGCACGGTGAAGAAAACCGCCGTGAGATTGGTGCTGATGATCTGGTCGAATTGCGCGGGCGACGTGTCGCCGAGCGGTGTCGCGCCGCCGATGCCGGCATTGGCGAAGACGATATCGAACTTGCCGGCCGTTCCGGCCGCTTCAGCAAAGGCCTTTTCGGTGGCGATGGCATCGGTGACGTCGAGCCTCAGGGCCACTGCGCCGGCGCCAAGCGCCTTTTCGGCGGCGGCCAGCGTTTCCGGATTGCGGCCGGTAATCACGACCTTGGCGCCCTCATCGATGAAGGCCTTGGCGGTCGCAAGACCGATGCCGCTATTGCCGCCGGTGATCAGCGCCACCTTGTTTCTTAGACGCATGATTCATGCTCCTCTTGGAAATGACAACGATCTGGATTATGATCGTTATCTATAAGGATTATGATTGTAATCTACATAAGTCAAGAGGCACCGATGGGGCGTTCGCAGCTGGAAAAACAGAAGACGCATGAGAAGATCGTCGAGACCGCGTCCAGGCGGCTGCGCGAAGCGGGGCTCGACGGTATCGGCGTTGCCGACCTGATGAAGGAGGCCGGGCTGACCGTCGGCGGCTTCTACAAGCACTTCGCCTCCCGCGACGATCTGGTCGCCGAGGCGATCCAGTCGGCTTTCGATTCATGGGGACGCAAGCTGGAGGCCGAGGGGATCAACCCGGCGGAGATGACGGCTGCCGATATTGCCGAGCGTTATGTCAGCACCTGTCACCGCGACAATCCCGGCGAGGGCTGTCCTTTTGCTGCGCTGACCTCCGATATATCGCGCAGCGGCGAGAAGGCGCGAGCGATCGCGACGGACGGACTGAGGCGCAACTTCGAGGGATTGGCGAGCAAGACCGCGGGAGCCGATGAAGGGGAAAGACGGCGCAAGGCGATCATGGCCTTCGCCATGATGGCCGGCGGCGTCGGTCTTGCCAGGATTTCCTCCGATGAGGCGCTGTCGGCCGAAATCCTGGAGACGGTCCGGGATTTTGTCGGCGGTATCGACAAATGACGAACGGCCGGCGAAGGCCGGCCGTCCCATGGAATATTGAAGAACCGATCAGGCGGCGAGAGCGATTTCCTCGACGCGCGACTTGGCGGCTTCGATGGCCTTTTCGGCAGCTTCCGGACCGAAAGCCAGGCCTTCGACATAGATGGTCTCGACGTCTGTGATGCCGAGGAAGCCGAAGATCGACTCCAGGTACGGCACGGCATGGTTCAGGGGAGCGGCCGGGCCCTGCGAATAGACGCCGCCGGAGGTGAGCACGACATAAACCTTCTTGCCGGTGACGAGGCCGACCGGGCCGCTTTCCGTGTACTTGAAGGTCACACCGGCGCGGGCGACGTTGTCGATCCAGGTCTTCAGCGACGAGTAGATGTTGAAGTTGATGAGGCCGGTGCTGATGACGATCGTATCGGCGGCAAAGAGTTCATTGACGAGTTCGTCCGACGTCTTGATGGCGGCGACTTCCTCGGCGGTGCGTGCCTCTGCCGGCTTGCGGATGGCGCCGGTGAACAGGTCATCGATGTGCGGCAGCGGGTTGGAGGCGAGGTCACGGCGAACGACGACGCTGCCCGGCTTCTGGTTCTTCAGCTTTTCGGCGAGATCGACGGCGATCGGGGTCGAGAGCGACTCGGCGCGCGGGCTGGACGTCAGAAGAAGGATGGACGACATGCTGCATTTCCTTTCGAATTGAATTTGACGGCTCGTTGCTGGGAGGTGAGCCGCGGTGTCGAGGAGGAAAATAAGTCTGGCCCGCTATCGAAAAAACGGTGATAATGTCGATCGAAATTATCGATGGAATGGATGGCAGATGCTTCCGAACCCGACTTTGGACCAGTTGCAGGTGTTTTTGACCGTTGCCGAAACCGGCAGCTTTTCGGCCGCATCGCGGGCGCT
This sequence comes from Rhizobium sp. M10, assembly GCF_002531955.1. Classification (NCBI taxonomy): domain Bacteria; kingdom Pseudomonadati; phylum Pseudomonadota; class Alphaproteobacteria; order Hyphomicrobiales; family Rhizobiaceae; genus Rhizobium; species Rhizobium sp. M10. Next base: position 43,316 of record NZ_NWTA01000010.1, read on the forward strand.
GAACCGTGCGCAGTCGGTCGTCAGCTATACGATCGCCAATCTGGAAGCACAGCTGGAAATGCCGCTTTTCGAGCGCTCCGGCGCCCGCCAGCCGAAGCTGACGGAGGCGGGTAAGGCGATGCTCGAGGATGCGCGGCGCATTCTGGGCGACCTGCAGGTCATGCGCGCGCGCGTCAAGAGCCTGCGGGAGGGCCTCGAAGCCGAGGTTTCCGTCGCCATCAGCGTCATGGTGCCTTCCCGCGCTATGGTGGACGTGCTGCACGAATTCCGCGAAAGATACCCGACCGTTTCGTTGAACCTCAATGTCGGTGAACTCGGAATGGTCATGGATCTCGTTCTGAGCGGCAAGGCGACGATCGGCATCGGCGGCGCGGTCCTCAAGCCGGATGACTCGGTCGTCACCGAACGTATCGGCCATTCCTTCATGCTGCCGGTCGCCGCGCCCGACCACCCGCTTGCCGCGATCGGCCGGCCGCTCACGCTCGGCGACGTGCGCGAGGAAGTGCAGCTCGTCGTCACCGATGCGTCAGGCCGGACGAAGGGGCGGGATTTCAACGTTCTGTCCTACAAGACGTGGCGCGTCAGCGATATTGCGACAAAGCACCAGCTCATTAAGGCCGGTCTCGGCTGGGGCGGTCTTCCGGCATCCATCATACATGACGATCTGCGCAGCGGCGCGCTGATCCATCTCGACCTGGATGCCTATGAACAGGGTGAGTATGGGATCTATTCGATGCGCCAGCTCGCCAACCCGCCCGGACCGGCCGCCAGCTGGATGATCGACGCCTTCCGCACGCGGCTTTCCTATTGCCCGAACCAGGCCGATTTTCATGCCGAGATGGCGGAACTGCGCGACACCGCTCCGCCGCTCGCGGCCGAATGACGAAGGCGCGGAGCCGCGCCTTCGCCGATAGGCCTTCGGTTAAAGAACGAGCCTGAACTTCGAGAAGCCGTCGGCCCCGTCGCCGGCCTCCTCGATCTTGACGCTCTTGACCGCAGCGAGGAACTGCTTCGCCTTCGGGCCGCTTTCGAAGGTCGCCGTCGTGCCCGGCAGCGGCTTGAAGGTCCAGTTCGCATCGGCCGACGGATTGATCGTGCCCTGCTCGTGGACGTAGCGCACGATGACGTCGCGGTTGGTGTCCGGCGCCTGGAAGATCACCTTGTCGGCAGCGATCTCCGGGAAACTGCCGCCGCCGCCGGCGCGGTAATTGTTGGTGACGACGACGAACTTCTGGGCCGGATCGATCGGCTTGCCATCGAAGGCGAGGTTCTGAATACGGTTGGCATCCGGATTGATCGCCTTGCCGGACGAATCATATTTCGGCGGCTGCGACAGGTCGATCTGATATGTAACGCCGTCGATCACGTCGAAATTGTAAGACGGGAAGTCGGCGTTGAGCAGCGGCGCATCCTTCGCGCCGGCGTCGATGTGATTGAACATGCCGGCCGACATTTCCAGCCAGTTCTTCACCTGGGCGCCGGTGATCGCGACAGCCTGCACCGTGTTCGGATAGAGATAGAGGTCGGCGACGTTCTTGATGGCGATATCGCCGGCCGGCACATCGGTGTAATAGTCGGCGCCGCCGCGGCCGCCGGCCTTGAAGGGAGCTGCGGCCGAAAGCACCGGCAGATCCTTGTACTCGGTGTCGGCGAGCATCTGCTTGATGTACCAGGTCTGGGCCTGGCTGACGACCTGCACGGAAGGATCGTCGGCGACCAGCGCGAAATAGGAATAGAGCGGTGCCGACGTCTTGCCGACCGGCGTGCGGACATAGGCGAGCGTCGCCTCATGCTCGGCCTTGGCGGCTTCGACCACGTCCTTCTTGTCGGCATAGTCGGCGACCACTTTCTTCTTGTCGTCGCGATGATAGATCGGCCGCGCTTCCGAGGTGAAATCGACGATCTTCCAGCTGTTGCCGTCCTTTTCCAGCAGCAGGTCGATGAGGCCTAGATGCGAACCCCAGAACCCGGCCATCACGGCGGGCTTGCCGTGCAGCGTGCCCTTGACGGGATCGGCATTGGCGATGCCGTCCCAGCTCTTCGGGCCGGGGAAGACGAGATGCTGGTGGCCGGTAAAGATCGCGTCGATGCCTTCGACGGCGGCAAGATGCAGCGAGGCATTTTCCATCTTTTCGGACGGTGCTGCTCCGTCGATGCCGGAATGGGAGAGCGCGATGACGATATCGGCGCCGGCTTCCTTCATGGCGGGAACCCAGGCCTTGGCGGCCTCGACGATGTCGCGGGTCTGCGCCTTGCCTTCGAGGTTCTTGATGTCCCAGAGCATGATCTGCGGCGGTACGAAACCGATGAAGCCGATCTTGACAGGGCTCTCCTTGCCGGCGCCGTCTTTGATCTGCTTTTCGACAATGATGTAGGGTTTGAAGAAGAGATCGTCCTGCTTGGGATCCGAGGCGAGCTGGCCCTTGGTCAGGTTGGCGCAGACGAAGGGGAAGTTCGCGCCGGACAGGACCTTGAACATGAAGTCGAGGCCGTAATTGAACTCGTGATTGCCGAGCGTCCCGACCGTGTATCCGAGCGTGTTCATCGCCTTGATCACGGGATGGACGTCGCCGTCCTTCATGCCGTGCTGATAGGCCATGTAGTCGCCCATCGGATTGCCCTGCAGCACGTCGCCATTGTCGATCAGCAGCGAGTTGACGGCCTCTGCGCGGATATTGTCGATGATCGTTCCGGTGCGCGACAGGCCCATCGTGTCGTTCGGCTTGTCGGCGTAATAGTCATAAGGGAAGACGTTGACGTGAATGTCGGTCGTTTCCATCAGCCGCAGGTGCGCCTGGTTTCCGTTGGCACGGGCGCTGAAAGGGTGCAGCAGCACCAGGGCGGAAGTCGCGGCGAGACCGCCGAGCAGGGAACGGCGGCTCATGACGCCGACATCAAAAATGGAAGACATGGAACTCTCCTATAGGATCATGCAATCGTCCGGCCCGTCAGAATTAGGACGAATTGGCGAGGAGTACACTGCGAAAATGACAGGACGTCAAAACAATCGGCAGCGAAAGGCGATATGATTTTAAAAGGCAATTTATCGCACCGCGGCGCCAGTCCGGCGCCGACGCAAGGCCGCCATTGCGCACGACGTCAATGTCAATGGCAGCTGCCGGAACGATGTCAGCCGCTCCTTCGGCGCAAAAGCGATGCGGTCCTACGATTTCAGCGTCAATGTCGCCAAATGCGGCGGGCGGTCGCCGTTGGTCATGGCTCTTAGTTGACGCACCGCGAGTACCGGCCGGATTTCCTTATGGAAAAAGCGGAAATAGGAGGAAATCTGCGCCCGCGCATTCGAATTCACGTCGAACTGGATGCCGATGCGGCCATTGTGCTTCCAGCGGATGATGCCTTCGAGCATTCCAAGGTTTTCGGCTTCGATGCGCACCTTGCTGCCGGAAGCGGCATGGAGCGGGGTCTTCGTCTCCAGGGCGGCGCCGGTCACCGACAGGTTGAGAATTCGCACATCCACTTCGCTGTTCAGATATTTGACACTGCCGAAGACGCGGCAATTCTTTCGATCGGCCTTCCGCGCCGTGATTTTCAAGTTGCTGCTCATGCTGTCTCCCTTTGAAACGCGAGGGGAGCATAGCGCCGGAAAATTGAAATGGTTTTAGGGGCTTGGCTAAAATTGCAGTGAAACTTCAGTTGGCGGCCGCCGCCCTGCGCCCCACCACATGTTCGCGCCAGATGGTGAAGATGCCGGCGGCAACGACGATGACCGAGCCGATGACCGTGTTGAGACTGAGCGTTTCGTCATAGATCGTCACACCGATGATCGAGGCGTAGACCAGTGACAGATAGGTCAGCGGCTGGACGGCGGCGGCATCGAGAACATCGTAGGCGCGGATCAGGAAATAGTGGCTGGAAATGCTGGTGATGCAGACGAGCGCCATCCAGCCCCAGTCGCCCGGCGACATCCAGCTCCAGTAGAACGGGCCGACAAGCGTCATCGTGATGCCGCCGATAACGCCGGTATAGAAGAAGCTGGTCATCGACGAATCGTCGCGGCTGACGAAACGGGTGGCGATGACGTAGAAGGCGAAGTTGAAGCAGGAAAGAATGGCGAGAAGCAATTTCACGTCGAAAAACTCGCCTTCCGGCTTCAGGATCAGCAGCACCCCGCAAAGCCCGACGCCGATCGCCGTCCACCGTCGCCATCCGACCCGCTCGCCGAGGATCGGCATCGACAGCAGCGCGATCAGGATCGGCGTCGCGGAAAAGATCGCTTGCGAGCGGGCGAGGCCGATTACGGCAAAGCAGGTGATGGCCAGAACCACCTGGACGGCCAGCAGCACGCCGCGCACCACCTGAAGAAGCGGCCGCTTTGTGCGGGCCGTCGCCTGGAGGCCGCCGCGCATCTTCGAAGCGAGGACGATCGTGAACAGCGCGAAGGCCCAGTAGCGGATCATCGTCACGAAGATCGGCGGATAAGTCGACGCCAGATGTTTCGAGATGGCGTCCTGCAAAGAGAAGATGGTGGTTGCCAGCAGGGCAAAAATATAACCGTGGGTCTTCGATGTCATGATATGCCGTAAAGGGGAAAACGTCTGCGAGCCCCGAAAGTCTGGGCAGCGTTTCGGCAAATAAGCAAGGCCTCAAAGTCCCACATTCGGCCTGTCGATGATTTCTCTGAGCGCGAAGCTCGAATTGATCTTGACCACATGGGGAAGCGCCGACAGCCAGTCGCGATGGATGCGCTCGTAATCCTCGAGGTCACGGGCGGCGACCCTGAGGATATAGTCGTATTCGCCCGACATCAGGTAACAGACGAGCACGTTCGGGCAGAGCTTCACAGCGGCTTCGAATTCCGCCAGCGTTTTGGCGAACTGGCCGGAGAGCGAGATATGCACGATGGCGATCATCTTGTAATCGAGCGCCTTGTGCGAAAGCCGCGCATGATAGCCGCCGATGACACCGCTTCTTTCGAGGATGTCGAGCCGGCGCGAACAGGCCGAAGGCGACAGGCCGATCTTTTCGGCAAGTTCGGCGTTGGTTATGCGGGCATTGGCCTGCAGGACCTTGAGAATCGCAAGATCGATGGCGTCGAGATCAGTCATTCGAAGAACTTTCGAAAAATAATGATGATGACGCAATAATCCGCGAAAAATCGCTTCTTCGCAAATCGTCTTTGCAAGGACATTTCGCTGTCTTGGTGGTTGGATTCATCGTGCGAGGAGATCCGCGGCTGCGGAAACAGAATGAGAGGAACGCCAATGCGTGTCGGTTGCCCGAAGGAAATCAAGAACCATGAATATCGTGTCGGCCTGACACCGGCCTCGGTGCGCGAATACGTCGCCCATGGCCACGAGGTCTGGGTAGAGACCAAGGCGGGCGCCGGCATCGGCGCCGATGACGCCGCCTACGCGGCGGCTGGCGCGAAGATCGCCGCCTCCGCCAAGGATATCTTCGAAAAGTGCGACATGATCGTCAAGGTGAAGGAGCCGCAGCCCTCCGAATGGGCGCAGCTGCGCGACGGTCAGCTTCTCTACACCTATCTGCATCTGGCGCCCGACCCCGAACAGACCAAGGGTCTGATCGCCTCCGGCGTCACCGCGATCGCCTATGAGACGGTGACCGACGAACGCGGTGGCCTGCCGCTGCTGGCGCCGATGTCGGAAGTGGCAGGACGCCTGTCGATCCAGGCGGGAGCGACCGCGCTGCAGAAGGCCAATGGCGGTCTCGGCGTCCTGCTCGGCGGCGTACCCGGCGTGCTGCCGGCCAAGGTCGCGGTGATCGGCGGCGGCGTTGTCGGCTTGCACGCCGCCAGAATGGCCGCCGGCCTCGGCGCCGATGTCAGCATTCTCGACAAGTCGCTGCCGCGCCTTCGCCAGCTCGACGACATTTTTGCAGGTCGTGTGCACACCCGTTATTCCAGCATCCAGGCATTGGAGGAGGAGGTTTTTTCGGCCGATCTCATCATCGGCGCCGTGCTCATTCCAGGGGCGGCTGCCCCGAAACTCGTCACGCGCGAAATGCTGTCCGGCATGAAGAAGGGCTCCGTCATCGTCGACGTCGCCATCGACCAGGGCGGTTGCTTCGAGACCTCGCATGCGACGACCCATTCCGATCCGACCTATGAAGTCGACGGCGTGGTGCATTATTGCGTCGCCAACATGCCGGGCGCTGTGCCCGTCACCTCGGCGCACGCGCTGAACAACGCCACACTGGTCCATGGCCTGGCGCTCGCCGATCGCGGCTTGCGCGCCATTGCCGAAGACAAGCACCTGAGAAATGGCCTCAATGTGCATAAGGGCCGCATCACCAACAAGCCGGTCGCCGAAGCGCTCGGCTATGAGGTCTTCGCGCCGGAGAACGTACTGAACGTAGCGTAAGTTACCTGACTCAGGGGTAGGTGAGGGCGCCGGTCTCCACAAGGGCCGGTGCCTTTGCCTTGTCGATCCGGCACTGGAAGCAGTTGTTGCGCGCCGAGCGCACATGCACATAGGCGATGTCGGGCCGCGCGAGCAATGTCTCGGCATAGGCGGGAATATCGGCGATAGCGGTCACAGCGCCGGTGCCGTAGACGATGCGGTCATTGGCGCTGTAGCCGCGGACAATGAAATTGGGACTCATGGTCAGTATCGGCGGCTGGATCTCCTCGGCGGCGTAACGCCGGCACGGCTGTTTGTGGAGGAAAATCGGCCCGGTTTCGGCATAGGGCTGCAGTTCCGGAAACGGCCGGTAGGCGAAAACCAGCAGTTCCTCGCCCTCTTCGATATTCCGCAGGCAATGGCGGCAGGGATGACCCGGGCCATCGGAAACCATTGTCTCCGGCAGCCTGTCATAGGCGTCGCGGCCGCCATTCCAAAGGGCTCTGGCATCGGCAGTCGGCATGGCGGCAAAACGGATGGCGGTCATGGCAAATCTCCTTGGTGGTTGCCATGAAATGCGCCCAGGTCATCGCCCAAGCCACCCGTTTCTTGCGCCTGCTATTATTTGTCGAGATCGCCGCGGCAAATTCGTTCGTGAAGCCAGGCATGCCAATTCCTCAACGCGTGGAGGAAATTTCCACCTCGCCTCCCTCATTCCTGTGCTTGTCACAGGAATCCAGCGCGCCCAAGTCCTTGGGCGCGATAGACTATTTCCGTTATAGTATTGCTTCATTCACGGCGCAGACGCGCCGTAGCTGGATTCCTGTGACAAGCACAGGAATGAGGGGCGGCCGGGCTAGGCGCTTTCCCCATATAGCCTGCTATACCCGATATGGGTAGCAAGCAGACACGTGCACCGGGAACCACCCCCTCAGCCTTTCCGCGCGATCTCCAGCAGTTCCTTGTCGCTCAGCGGCCGGACGATGCCGGTGCCGGTCGAGACCGGGGAGAAGCCGTACATCTGGTAAAGCTGCAGCGCGCGCGGATGGTCGAGATTGTTGGTCGTGGTGGTGACCCGCTTCGGATTGAGCGACCAGATGGCATAGAGCGCCTGCAGCAGGAACCATTTGCCGATGCCGAGGCCGAGCGCATGTTCGATCAGGCCGAAATGGCAGAGTTCGATCGTATCCTCGTCCTCGCAGAAATATTCATAGAAGCCGGCAGGGGCGCCGTTCACATAGAGGACGCTGATATTGTTGCGCTTGTCATTCAGCGCCTGGGTCAGCTGCTCGTCGCTCATGCGCAACCGGTCCACCCATTGCCAGCGCGCGCCCACCTGCCGGTAGAGATAGCGGTAGAAGGGCAGCGGTATGCCGGGCGCGCGCATGATCGCTGTCTGGATATTGACCGGCACCGGCATGCTGGTTTTCGGCGCTGCCGTCATTTCGAGACGAGTGATGTGAGCTTTCAGCGAAGCGGGTGTCTTCCCCATGGCGATCAGGCTTTGACCGGCGTCGGCGGGCCGGTGACAACGGGCGTATCGTCACGGCTGCCCCATTCGCTCCATGAACCGTCATAAAGCTTGTTGTCGTGATGGCCGAGCGATTCCAGCGCCAGCGTGATGATGGCCGCCGTGATTCCCGAGCCGCAGGAGGTGACGACTGGCTTCGAAAGATCGATGCCGGCCTCCTCGATCGTCTGGCGGAGTTCGGGCAGTGATTTGAACCGGCCCTGGCTGGCAAAGACGCCGGAAGGCAGGCTACGGGCGCCGGGCATATGGCCGGAGCGCATGCCGGCCCGCGGCTCAGGCTCGGTGGCGGCGAAGCGGCCGGCGCTGCGGGCATCGGCGATCTGCATCGCGCCGCTCGAGACGATGTCGCGCATGGCATCGAGCCTCACCACGCGGCTCGCATCGAAGTTCGGCGTGAAGGTCGCGGGCGCATGGCCGGGCACCGTGGTTTCGAGCGGACGACCCTCGGCCTTCCAGCCGTCGAGACCGCCGTCGAGCACGAAGACGTTCTTTGCCCCCATGACCCGGAACAGCCACCAGACCCGCGGCGAGGCGAACACGCCGATGCCGTCATAAACGACGATGCGATCGTTCTCGCTGATGCCGAGCCGGCCGGCCTCAATGGCGAAATAATCGGGCGAGGGGATCGTGTGTGGCAGCGACGTCGAATGGTCGGCGATCTTGTCCTGGTCGAAACGGATGGCGCCGGGAATATGGCCGGCCGCGTATTCGGCATCGGCGTCGCGTTTCTGCGCCGGCAGATAGAAGGAGGCGTCCAGCACACGCAGATCCGGTTTGCCGAGCTCGGCCTGCAGCCAGTCGGCGGAGACGACGAAACGGCTCTTGCTCTCAGTCATTTGGGTCTCCCTTGTCAGGCTTCGTCGCCGGGCGCACCGAAGCGGATGCGGAAGCGCCGGTTTTCCTTGCCCTTTTTTTCGATCTTGGCGATATGGATCTGACCGACTTCCTGCGTCTCCGAGACATGTGTGCCGCCGCAGGGCTGGCTGTCAATCGAGGAGTTCTCGCCGATGCAGACGAGGCTGACACGACCGAGGCCGATCGGCGGGCGCACGTTCTTCGATTTGACGATATCAGGATTGGCCGCAAGCTCGTCGTCGGTGATCCATTGCAGGTAGACCGGATGGTTCTGGCCGACCAGTTCCATCAGCCTGGCGGTGACCTCGTCCTTGTCGATCGTCTCGCTCATGTCGAAGTCGATGCGGCTTTCCTCCTCGCCGACCGCGGCCCCGGTGATCGGATAGGAGCAGACGACGGAAAGCAGGTGGCAAGCCGTGTGCATGCGCATCAGCCTGTAGCGGCGCGGCCAATCGACATGCAGCACCAGCGTCTCGCCGATCTCAGGCTGCGGCGCATTGTCGAGCGGCACGTGGATGATGATATCCTTGCTCGCGCCATGTTTCGTCTGGCCGAGCCCGATCTTGCTGCCGTCGGCCCGTTCAAGCTGACCGGTGTCACCGGGCTGGCCGCCCGATGCCGCATAGAAGCAGGTCTGGTCGAGTTCGATGCCCCCATCGTCGTGAACGGCGGTGACGACCGCCTCGCATGTCGAGAGATAGAAGTCGTCACGGTAGAGGGCATTGACGGGCATGGATCTCACACGGGTTCGTAGGGAACGTGTATGTCGGACGACCTAGCCATCCAGCCCGGAACGGGCAGTCCCTTCGACCTCAGGAAATCCGGATTGAAGAGCTTCGACTGATAGCGGTTGCCGTAGTCGCAGAGGATTGTCACCACCGTGTGACCTGGCCCGAGATCCCGGGCGAGATTGACAGCGCCGGCAATATTGATCGCCGTCGAGCCGCCGAGGCACAGGCCCTCGTTTTCGACGAGATCGAAAAGATAGGGAAGGGCTTCGGCATCGGAGATCCGATAGGAAAAGTCCGGCGTGAAGCCCTCGAGATTGGCGGTGATGCGGCCCTGGCCGATGCCCTCGGTGATCGATGAACCTTCGGATTTCAGCGTGCCGTTCTGGTAGAATTCATAGAGAGCGGCGCCGTCGGGATCGGCGATGCCGATCTTGACGTCGGCCTTGAAAGCCTTGAGGCCGGCAGCGACACCTGCCAGCGTGCCGCCCGAACCGACGGAGCAGATAAAGCCGTCGATCTTGCCGTCGGTGTCGTTCCAGATTTCCGGCGCGGTCGTTTCGACATGCGCCTGCCGGTTGGCGACGTTGTCGAACTGGTTCGCCCAGATCGCTCCGTTCGGCTCGCTCTTCGCCATCTGCTCGGCGAGCCGCCCGGACACCTTCACATAGTTGTTCGGGTTCTTGTAGGGAACGGCGGGCACTTCGACGAGTTCGGCGCCGAGCAGTTTCAGCGCGTCCTTCTTTTCCTGGCTCTGCGTTTCCGGGATGACGATCACGGTGCGGTAGCCGAGCGCCTTGGCCACCAGCGTCAGCCCGATGCCGGTATTGCCGGCCGTGCCTTCGACGATGACGCCGCCGGGCCGGAGCAGCCCCTTCCGTTCGGCGTCGCGGATGATGTAGAGCGCGGCACGGTCCTTGACCGACTGGCCGGGGTTCAGGAACTCCGCCTTGCCGAGAATGGTGCAGCCGGTTGCCGCCGAGGCGCCCTTGAGTTTGATCAGGGGCGTATTGCCGATGGCTTCGAGGACGGAGGGGTGGAAGGTCATGGAATCTGCCTCTTTCGAACTCTTACTTTAAGAACGGTCTTTTCCCTTCACAAGGCTGTGTTGGCAAGAAATGCTATTCCATGCCTCTGTCGGCCACGACAAAATTTCGCTTTCCCTGGCCGAAGAGGCGCATTGTCCGCCATCCGGCGGTTGCGCGGTGATCCGAAGATTGACTTTACCCGTACGGATGACGACAAAACGAAACGGAGCGCAGCAACAGGGCGTGACCAAAACCGACATGGTTCACGAGCAGATCGATACGATCGACGCATTGATGGCGCATTACGTCGCCGGTTCTTTGCCCGAGCCGGCGCGGGTGCTCGTACGATCCCATCTGCAAATGAAGCCGGAGAATCGAAGCCTGGTGAGCAGCCTCGAGCTTTTGGCCGGGGAAGCCCTGGAAAGCACGCCGGAAGCCGCCATTGCCGATCGCGACCAGCGGCTTGCTGCGATCTTTGCCTCTGCGCCTCCTGCCTCCGAATCCCATGTTTCCACGGGGCCAGAAAGGGCGCTGTTTCCCCCGGCTTTGCGCGATCTCCTCGGCTTCGAAGCCGAGGACGTGCCCTGGCGCCGGCGCTTGCCCGGCTTCAAGGAATATTCGTTCGGGATGGAAGGCTGCGAAGTCAGCCTGATGTGGATCCGTCCGGGCCGGGCCTTACCGGCTCACACCCATAAAGGCATGGAACTGATCCTGATCCTCGATGGCGCTTTCAACGATGAACGCGGCCGTTTCGGTCCCGGCGACAACTCCATTGCCGACGAGACGGTCGAGCATCGGCCGGTCGCCGAGAAGGACAGGCCCTGCATCGCCCTTGCCGTTTCCGACGGGCCGATCAAGCTCACCGGATCCCTCCGTCAGATGATCGGCGACCTGATCGGCTGAAAGCAGCCACAATGGTGTGATAGAGCCATAAATCCGGGAGGAGATGTGAACTTCCGGACCTGTCTCGTGTTGGTCAGGCTGAGCCGGAGGAACATGTCATGCGTGATTTCATCGCCCGTCCCGAACATGGAATCGTCTGGATATCGGGCGCGAGTTCCGGCATCGGGCGGGCGCTTGCGCTGAAGCTCGCCGGCGAGGGATACAAGGTCGCCGTCACCGCCAGAAGCCATGAAAAATTGGTCGACCTGCAGGCCGAGGCCAGCGGCCTTGACGGCAGCATCGTCGTTCTCGACGGCGACGTCACCGATGCCGAGGACATGGAACATGTCATGGCCTCCATCGAATACGAGCACGGCACGCTCGCCATGGCGATCCTCAATGCCGGCGTCTATCTGCCTGTTCATGCCGAGGACCTGCACCGCGCCGATTTCGAAAAGAGCTTCGCCGTCAATCTTTCCGGCGTCGTCAACTGTCTGTTGCCGGCGATCCGCCACATGAAGGTGAAAGGGCAGGGGCAGATCGCCATCGTCTCCTCCGTTTCCGGCTATGGCGGCCTGCCGACGGGGGCGGCCTATGGCGCCACCAAGGCGGCGCTGATCAACATGGCCGAAAGCCTGAAGTTCGATCTCGACAAGATGGGCATCCGCATCCAGCTCGTCAGCCCAGGCTTCATCGATGCCCCGGCGACAGGCAAGAGCGCCTTGCCGAAGACGGCGCAGGTGTCGCCTGAGGAGGCTGCCCGGCAGATCGCAGCCGGACTGAAATCGCAGGCGTTCGAGATCACTTTCCCCGGGCGCTTCACCACGATGCTGAAGCTTGCGCGTCTGCTTCCCTACGGCGCTTATTTCCCGCTGGTGAACCGCTTGACCGGCTGGCGCGAACGGCCGTCATCGGCAGGTCACCATCCGGCGACACCGCATCCGGCGGAATGATCAACTGCGCGAGAACACCACCTGGCGCACATCGATATTGCGGGCCCGAAAGCCGGCTTCGCAATAGAACAGATAGAATTCCCAGAGCCGTTTGAAACGCTCGTCGAAGCCCATCGGGCGGATGCGTTCCCAGACCGACCGGAAGCGCTCGCGCCATTCGGCAAGCGTACGGGCGTAATCGAGCCCGAAGCTGAAGTCCCTGACCAGTGACAGATCGACCTTGCCGGCGAGTTCGGCCAGGTGGTTGCGCGTCGGCAGCATGCCGCCGGGAAAAACGTATTTCTGAATGAAGTCGGGATTGCTGCGATATTGGTCGAAGGCTTCGGGCCGGATGGTGATGATCTGCAGGCCGGCCTTGCCGCCCGGCTTCAGGCATTGCCGGAGCTTGGAGAAATAGGACGGCCAATATTTTTCGCCGACCGCCTCGAACATCTCGATCGAGACGATCCGGTCGTAGAGCCCGGTCTCATCGCGGTAATCCTGAAAGCGGAATTCGACGCGATCGCCAAGACCGGCCTTTTCGATGCGCGCTTCGGCATAGGCGAGCTGCTCGCGGCTGATCGTCAGCCCGGTGACTTTGCAGTTCAGCTCGCCGGCTGCGAATTCGGCAAAACCGCCCCAACCGCAGCCGATCTCCAGCACATGATCCCCAGGCCTGATGCCGGTCGCCTCGGCAAGCGCGCGGTATTTGGCATTCTGTGCCGATTGCAGGTCGTTGGCGCCGGTGGAACAGAGAGCGGAGGAATAGGTCATGCTCGGGTCGAGCCATTCCCGGTAGAAATCGTTGCCGAGATCGTAATGGGCGGCGATGTTGCGCTTCGAGCCCGCTTTGGTATTGGCGTTCATCCAATGGCGGACACGCTCGACCAGGCGCCCGACGCCGCTTTTGCCATGCGCGTAGCTGTGCGCGGCCTCGCCATTGACGAGGAAGAGCTCGAGGAAGGCGGCGATGTCGGGGCTGTCCCAATCGCCGTCCATATAAGTCTCTGCGACCCCGATCGTGCCGCTTGTTAGCGCCCGGTAGGCAAGGTTCCAATTGTTGAGGCTGAGGGCCGCCTTCGGCCCCGCCTGCTTGCCCTCGATCAGCAGCCTGCGGCCATCGGGTAGGGTGACGGCAAGCGAGCCGTGCTGCATGCGCAGAAGTCCGCGCAGCGCCAGCTTGGCCTTGAATGGCAGACCCTTCACCAGACGGGATATGTTGTCGGCCGTCAGCGTTGCCGCATCGCGGGCCAGCGGATTCCAATCCTGCGCCTTGCTCATCTCTCCTCCTCCAGCATTTTTTCGCCGGTTAGGGACGACGATACATCCGTGACGATGTGCTCGGGCGGCCTCCGGCCATTGTCCTTGAAAGCTAGCGCATTGGCCCGAAAATCGGAATCGATTTTCAGGCTGCTACGAATCTACGGATGGTCGGATCAAGAGTTTCATCCGAAGAGAAAGGCTTTTGGTGATTGCCGCGACATGAAAAAGGCCGGCGTGAACCGGCCTTTTCTCAAAGCGGGCGAAGGCCTGCTCAGTTGTCGTATTCGCGGCATGCTTCGCTGATCGATGCGCCGCTCTGTCCGCCACGGGTGTCGACGCCCGACATCTGCTGCGGCATGCCGGGGCATTCCATGGTTTGCGGCCGGCCGATGCTCTGCGTCGTGGTCGGATCGACCGGAGCGACCTGCACTGGATACATGCCATTGTCGCTGTTGGTGTAATCCGACGAATAGTTACCCGAACTCGGATCGGTCGAGCCGCCATTCGTCGGCCCGATCGGATCGGGGTTCGACTGGGCAAAGGCCGACGACGCCATGCCGATCGCGAGCAGCGAAGCGGCAATAAGGGATTTGGTCATGAGGATATCCTCCTTTGATTTTCATCTTGGATGACCCTGGTGTAACTGCGTCACGGAATCATTGTTCCGAAATTTGCGAAAAACCTGCACGCTGGCCTTGCATGGTTACGCATAAACCTTAACGGGCGAAGCCGCTGGATCGTTGCCACTGCCTGTCTTAGGGCATGACGAAACGCCAATCCGCAGCATGAGGCCACTATGTTCGTTTCTCCCCGCGAGGCCGCAGATATCGGTCTGCAGATTGCGCTTTCACTTGCTTTGACGGCAGGTGGCATGGCGATCGCCTCCGCGGCGATGGGCGGCGAAAAAGCCGGCGTTTCCGCGATCGACGTCAGCCGCCCCTTGTTATGGACCGCCATTCCGACGCGCGTCGATCCGACAGCACAGTCTTATCTGCGGGCCGACGCGCGGGCCGAACTGCAGCTTGCCGCCGGCACCGGCGACCTCTGCCATGACCGGATCGGCCTCCGCCTCTCCTGCGACCTGATCGCCACTTCGGGCGCCGCCGCTTTCTAGGGCGGATTTGCGACATCGTCGCCGTCACGATCGAAAGCTTGCAAAACATGGCGATTTGCCGTTTCATCGCGTCCAGCGATCGTCACCCGACTCTTTTTCCCGAAGGATTCAGCCTTTGTCCCAGCCGATGCCCCGTGGCTTCGAGAAGCCTTATGCCGCCTTCCTGTTCGATATGGACGGCACCATTCTCAATTCGATCCGTGCGGCCGAACGTGTCTGGAGCGACTGGGCAAGGCGTCAGGGGCTCGATGTCGCAGACTTTCTGCCGAAGATGCATGGATCGCGCGGCGTCGACACGATCGCCCGGCTGAACCTGCCGGGCGTCGATCCCGAACATGAAGCCAGGCTGGTGACCGAGGCCGAGATCGCCGATGTCGGCGATGTCGTCGCCATTTCGGGTGCCGCAGTATTCCTGAGCTCGCTGCCGCCGGATCGCTGGGCGATCGTCACCTCATCGCCTTTGCGACTTGCCCGCCGGCGGCTGGAGGCGGCAGGCCTGTCGCTGCCGAAATTCATGGTGACGGCTGAGGATGTGAAGGTCGGAAAACCCGATCCGCAATGTTATATTCTCGGCGCCGAACGCCTCGGCGTCAGCACGCAGGACTGCCTGGTTTTCGAGGATGTCGCCGCCGGCATTACTGCCGGCGAGGCGGCGGGCGCCGATGTCATGGTCGTCACGGCGACCCATCATGACAAGATGGAAACGCCGCACCCGACCTTCGCATCCTATGCCGAGATCTCGGTCCGCATCTCAGCCGACCATAAGATGTTTATCGTGCCGAACGCGGCCTGACATCAGCCGCGTTACGGTTTCCTGCCTTTCATTCCGCGGCCGCGGCAAGACAGCGATCGATGATCCTGCCGATTTCGCCGCGGCAGGAGCCGCAATTGGTTCCGGCGCTGGTTTCCTTGCCGACCGCCTCGACGCTGTGGCATCCGCCGCGCACGGCAGCGGCGATCTGGTTGACCCCGACGCTGAAGCAGGAGCAGACGGTGGCGCCTGGATCCGGCCTGCCGGCGCCGGGACGGCCCGCGACGAGCGCAAACCGTTTCCTCAGATCATCATGTGCGGCGGAGAGCTGCGAGATCGCCCAGTTGCGCGCGACGGCGACCGGCTCGCGAGCAAGGAACAATGCGGCGAGCAGCGTCTCGCCATCGAAGAAGGCGAGCCGGAGGTCGCCGGTTCGCCGGTCGGCATAACCCAGCGGTTCGATCTCATCAGGAATGGCGAAAACCGCCCGGCACCAGGCCGTCCAGTCTTCGACGGTCCGGTCGAAGGCAAGCTCCAGCCGCCAGCCGCCCTCGGCTTTCGCCAGCGCCCAATAGGCCGCGTCAGGTGTTACGGGTTTTGTCGCCGAGACGGCGAAACCGTAATGGCTGGCGGGGAAGGGCCGGACGGCGACAGCGACGTTCTTCGACGCCGGCTGGCCGGAAAAGGGATCGGTGATCGGTGCGACCACGGCGTCGATCCGCGCTTTTGCCGCGAACTGGTCGTTCCAGTGCATCGGCGCAAAGATACCGCCGCGCGCCTGGCGATCGGTCACCAGCGCCCGGACGATCGCCTTGCCGTGGGGGCTGTCGATCTCGACAAGACCGGCGCTCGATATGCCGGTCTCGATCGCGTCGCGCGGATGGATCTCGGCAAAGGGTTCGGCGATATGGGCGGACAGCCGCGCGCTCTTTCCGGTTCGCGTCATCGTGTGCCACTGGTCGCGGATGCGCCCGGTATTCAGCGTGAAGGGAAAATCGGCATTGGTGCGATCGGTTGCCGGCGCTTCCACCGCAACGAAGCGCGCCTTGCCATCGGCATGGTAGAAACCGCCATCGGCGAAGAAGCGGGTGACGCTGGGCGTGCTCCCTGCCGGCTGCGGCCACTGGAACGGCGACAGTTCGTCGTAGGTGGTGCCGGTCATGCTGGCGCGGGCGCCGATGTCGAAGTCGCGGCTGCCGTTGTTCTCAAAGGCGGAAAGGGCGGCGTGTTCGGCGAAGATTTCGGCCGGCGCATCGAAATCGAAGGCGGCGGCAAATCCCATGCGGCGTGCGACCTCCGCAAGCTGCCACCAGTCGGCTTTGGCATCGCCGGGAATGCCGAGAAACGGCCGCTGCCTGGAAATGCGCCGTTCGGAATTGGTGACGGTGCCGTCCTTCTCGCCCCAGCCGAGCGAGGGCAGAAGCACCTGTGCGTGCCGGGCCGTATCCGTCTCTCTCAGTATGTCGGAGACGACGACGAAGGGACAGGCGGCAATCGCGCTTTCGACGCTATCGGCGTCCGGCATCGAGACGACAGGATTGGTGGCCATGATCCAGAGCGCCTTGATGCGCCCGTCGGCCACCGCGCGGAACATGTCGACCGCTTTCAAACCGGGTTTTGCGGCGATGACCGGCGATTCCCAAAAGCGCTGAACGCGGTCGCGGTCTTCAGGATTTTCGATCGCCATATGGGCGGCAAGCATGTTGGCGAGACCGCCGACTTCGCGCCCGCCCATGGCGTTTGGCTGGCCGGTCAGCGAGAATGGTCCCATGCCCGGGCGGCCGATGCGGCCGGTCGCCAGATGGCAGTTGAGGATGGCATTGACCTTGTCGGTGCCGGAGGAGGATTGATTGACGCCCTGGCTGTAGCAGGTCACCACCTTCGAGGTCGTCTCGAACAGACGGAAGAATTCCCGGATCTGCATGGCCGGCAGGCCGGTCCGCTCGAGGAGATCGTTGATATCAAGTGCTGCGGCGGCCGCAAAGGCGCCGGCGAAGCCCTCCGTATGGGCGGCGATATAATTCTGGTCGATCGCCGGGCTTGTCGAAAGATGGGCGAGCAGCCCCATGAACAGCGCGACATCGCCGTCCGGGCGGATGGCCAGATGCAGGTCGGCGATATCGCATGTCATCGTCCGGCGCGGATCGATGACGACGATGCGCATGTTCGGCCGCGCCGCTTTTGCGGCGGCCAACCGCTGGTAGATGACGGGATGGCACCAGGCGAGGTTGGAGCCGGTGAGCACCACGAGGTCCGCGAGTTCGATATCCTCATAGGTCCCGGGCACGGTATCGGCGCCGAAGGCGCGGCGATGCCCGGCCACCGACGAGGACATGCAGAGCCTGGAATTGGTGTCGATATTGGCCGAACCGATGAAGCCCTTCATCAGCTTGTTGGCGAGGTAATAATCCTCGGTCAGCAACTGGCCGGAGACGTAGAAGGCGACGGAATCAGGTCCGTGCTCGGCGATCGTTTCGGAAAAACGCCGGGCGACCAGATCGAGCGCCTCGTCCCAGCCGCTGCGTGCGCCTGCGATTTCGGGATAAAGAAGCCGGCCGTCGAGATCGATGGTTTCGGCAAGCGCCGAACCTTTCGAGCAGAGCCGGCCGAAATTCGACGGATGCTCGGGATCTCCCTTGACGCTGACGGCGCCGGCTTCGTCGACCGTGGCGATAACGCCGCAGCCGACGCCGCAATAGGGGCAGGTGGTCTTGACCTCAGCCGCCATTATTCAGCCGCCATCAACAGGCTTTCCAGCGCGATGAACAGGGCGCCGTCCTCGTTGCGGACCGGTATGGTCCGCACCGCGCCCTCGTCGGCGCCGAGCGCCTTGCCGGTTTCCAGCGAGATCACCCAGTTGTGCAGCGGGCAGGTGACGGCCTTGGCATGCACGATGCCTTGGGAGAGCGGGCCGCCCTTGTGCGGGCAGTGATCCTCGATGGCGAAGACCTCGTTTTCGGCCGTGCGGAAGACGGCGATCTTGCCCTGCGGCGTCTTCACGCAGCGCGCGCCCCGCAGGGGAATATCGGAGATGTCACCGATTGCGATCCAATTCATGTCCATCTCCTTACTCGGCAGCCTGCGGATAGCCGATCGTCGCCATCGGCTTGAACTCGTGTTTGTCCTTGCCGGAAACACGCTCCGACCAGGGATCGACCTGGGCAAATTTCTGGGAGAAGACGAAGCGGTCATAATAGGCCTTGCGCTTTTCACCATCGTCCATGATCTGGCGGCGGATTTCGTCGAGGCCGACGCGCTTGGCCCATTTGTAGATGCGCTCGAGATAGCGGGCCTGCTCGCGATACATCTGCGTCAGCGCCACGATATGCTCCAGCGCCTCGTCCTCGGTCTTCACCAGGCCGAGCACCTCGGTGCCCTTGATGTCGAGACCGGCCGCACCGGCGAAATGGATCTCGAAACCGGAATCCACGCAGATCACCCCGATATCCTTGCAGGTCGCTTCGGCGCAATTGCGCGGGCAGCCGGACACGGCCATTTTCAGCTTGGCCGGCGTCCACGAGCCCCACATGAATTTCTCGATGCGGATACCGAGACCAGTGGAGTCCTGGGTACCGAACCGGCACCAGTCCGAGCCGACACAGGTTTTCACCGTACGCAGGCCCTTGGCATAGGCCTGGCCGGAGACGAAACCGGCCTTGCCGAGATCGGCCCAGACGGCGGGCAGGTCTTCCTTCTCGATGCCGAGCAGGTCGATGCGCTGGCCGCCCGTCACCTTGACCATGGGGATCTCGAACTTGTCGACGACATCGGCGATGGCGCGCAGCTCGTTCGAATTGGTGACGCCGCCCCACATGCGCGGCACGACGGAATAGGTGCCGTCCTTCTGGATGTTGGCGTGGACGCGCTCATTGATGAAACGCGACTGGTAGTCGTCGGCATATTCGTCCGGCCAGTCGCAGACGAGGTAATAATTGAGCGCCGGCCGACACTTGGCGCAGCCGCAGGAGGTCTTCCATTCCAATTCCTGCATGACGGCGGGAATGCTCTTCAGACCTTTCGCCTTGATCAGGCGGCGAACGTCGTCATGGCCGAGTTCGGTACAGGTGCACATTGGCTGCACGGCGGCCGGATTGTAGCCGTCGCCGAGCGTCAGCGCCATCAGCTGTTCGACGAGGCCGGTGCAGGAGCCGCACGAGGCCGATGCCTTGGTATGGGCGCGCACGTCGTCGAGCGACGTGAGGCCTTTGCTGGTGATCGTCGAAGTAATCTTGCCCTTGCATACGCCGTTGCAGCCACAAATCTCCGCGTCATCCGGCAAGGCTGCAACGGCCGCCATAGGGTCCAGCGGCGACCCTCCCTGGTAGGCCTGACCGAAGATCAGCGTCTCGCGCATCTCCGAAATATCGGTCGCTTTCTTCTTTAGATCATTGAACCAGGCGCCGTCGGCGGTCTCGCCGTAAAGCACCGTGCCGATGATCTTGTTGTCTTTCAGCACCAGGCGCTTGTAGACGCCGGCGCCGGCATCGCGCAGCACGATCTCCTCGCGGTCATCGCCGTCGGCGAAATCGCCGAGCGAATAGAGTTCGATGCCGGTGACTTTGAGCTTGGTCGGCGTGTCCGCATGCACGAAAGCCGGCGAACGGTCGTCCGAGAGATGTGCCGCGGCAATGCGGGCCATCTCGTAAAGCGGCGCGACGAGGCCGTAGACCATGCCGCCGACTTCGGCGCATTCGCCGAGCGCGAAAATATCGCCGTCCGAGGTCTGCATGCCGGCATCGACGACGATGCCGCGATTGACCGCAAGGCCGGCGTCCTTCGCCAAGCCGACGCTCGGGCGAATGCCGACGGCCATGACGACGAGGGTTGCCGGGATGATGCGGCCGTCGTCGAGCTCGATGCCTTCGACCTTGCCATTGCCGATGATCGCCTTGGTATTGGCCTTGCAGATGACCTTGATGCCGCGTTCCTCGACCGCCTTCTGCAGGAGATAGCCGGCGGCGGGATCGAGCTGGCGCTCCATCAGCGTCGGCATGACGTGTAGTACGGTGACGTCCATGCCACGCTGGGCGAGGCCGGCCGCCGCTTCGAGGCCGAGCAGACCGCCGCCGATGACGACCGCCTTTTCGCGCGACTGGGCGGCAAGCAGCATCGCCTGCACGTCGTCGAGATCGCGATAGGTGATGACGCCGGGCAGATCCTTGCCGGGAACCGGGATGATGAAGGGCACGGAACCGGTGGCGATCACCAGCTTGTCGTAGCTTTCGGTGACGCCGTGGTCGGAGGTGACCGTCTTGGCGGCGCGATCGATGTTGACGATCTTGTGGCCCTTGTAGAGCATGATGCCGTGCTTGATGTACCAGCCGTCACCGTGAATGATGATCTGCTCGTAGTCCTTCTCTCCCGAGAGAACCGGCGACAGCATGATGCGGTCGTAATTGACGCGCGGCTCGGCGTTGAAGATCGTGACGTCATAGCGTCCGGGCGACTGTTCGAAGAGGTGCTCCAGCATGCGCCCGGGCGCCATGCCATTGCCGATGATGACGAGTTTTTCGGTCATACGTTCAAGTCCCTTGGATTAGGTTGCAGCCACGGGCGCGGAGTGCCCCTGGCGCGACAGTTGCTTGACGGACAGGTGCATCCAGATCAGCGAAATCGCCACGATTGCGAAGAGCAGCAGGAAGCAGCTGGACCAGAGGCCGGTCATGTCCTTGAGGAGGCCGAAGGCGATCGGCAGGATGAAGCCGCCAAGACCGCCCATCATGCCGACGACGCCGCCGACGGCGCCGACGCTGTCGGCATAGTAGGCCGGGATGTGCTTGTAGACGGCAGCCTTACCGAGGCTCATGAAGAAGCCGAGCACGAAGATGACGACGATGAAGATGACGGGTGTGATGGTCGCAGCCGGCAGCGATAGAATGAGCGTGGCCACGGCCGACACGGCAAACATTGCATACATCACGCTGCGTGCGCCCTTCTTATCCGACAGCACGCCGCCGAAGGCGCGGAAGATGCTGCCCGGGATCGAGTAGGCCGCCGCGATCATGCCGGCAGTTTCGAGGTTGAAGCCGTAGACGCCGACCAGATAGCGCGGCAGCCACAGCGACAGGGCGACGAAGCCGCCGAAGGCGAAGAAATAGTAGAGCGAGAAGCGCCAGACCTGGACGTTCTGCAGCGGCGCGAATTCCTGGGCAAGGCTCTTGGAGGCGACGCCGCGCTCGCGGCGAAGACGGAAGGCCGGATCGTCGGTGGTGGTGAACCAGAAGACGACCGCCATCAGCGCCAGACAGACGGCCCAGATTTCCGCAACCGCCTGCCAGCCCCAGGCGAGCAGAACAAAGGGAGCGGCGAATTTCGTCACGGCCGCGCCGACATTGCCGGCGCCGAAGATGCCGAGCGCCGTTCCCTGCTTCTCTGCCGGGAAGAAGGGCGAGACATAAGCGACGCCGACCGCGAAGGAGCCGCCGGCAAGCCCGACGCCGAGGCCGGCGATCAGCATCTGCGTATAGGTGTGGGCGTAGGAGAGCAGAAAAGTCGCCACCGCCGCAGCAAGCATCGTAAGCGTGTAAACGAGACGGCCGCCGTAACGCCCCGTCCAGATGCCGAGGACGATGCGCACGAGCGAACCGGTGAGAACCGGGGTGCCGATCAGCAATCCGAACTCGGCCTCGTTGAGGTTGAGTTCCTGCTTGATGCGGACGCCGATGATCGCGAAGATCGTCCAGACGGCAAAACAGAGGGTGAAGGCGACCGTGGAGATCCACAGGGCCTTGGCTGGTTCGCCGGTGGACATAGGCTGCGCTTTCTCGATGACAGACATGGCTTCTCCGTGGCCCGACAAGGTCGCGCCGATCCATCGCTGGGGTTAAAAACAAAAAAGCCGCTGGTCAGGTTGCGCATGCACGAGGCGCGCGAACTATCCTGATCAGCGGCTTTGCTGGTGGCGCCCGCCGTTGGACGCCCAATTCTTGGTCTTCTGCGAGCGCCTATTGCGCTCTCATACTGCGCTGATCGCCATTGATCTGTGCGCTAATAGCCTTGCAAACTGCGTGCCAGTTTGGTCGTTGTGCTTTAAGTGATTGAATGGAAACGGAATTTGTAATGGGCGTCCGTCTGCACGTTTTTGTGGCTGTCAAAAAACGTGCAAATCTTTTGTGCGTTGCGGTGATGGCGGGCGTCGAACTTTGCTGGCGTTTTGTGCAGGCCGGCATGGATCACGTCTCTTCGCTATCGGAGGCGAAGGGCAGGGCGCTCTTGACGGCAAAGCGCGCCACATAGTCCGGCAGTTCCGTCGGATCGAAGACGTGGCCGTCCATGAAGCGGTCGCCCTCGTCATTGCCTTCGATGCGGATATCGGCGTCGTCAGGTGCGTTGGCGTCGCCGAGAGCGGTGCGATAGAGATCGGGGCGGTAGGCGGAGGCGGCGGCCCGCGCCTTGACGAGACTGGCTTCGGCCTGCCCCCAGCGCATCATCTGGCTGTAGATCCACAGCGCATGGCTCGGCCGGGGATAATTGGCGAAGCCGGAATGAAACTGGAAATAATCGGCGATGATGCGCCGGTTTCCTCTGGCGTCGAGGCTGAATTCGCCGGAAAGAACCCGGCGAATGATGCCGACGGGGGCGGCGATATAGCGCGGATCGGCGAGAGCGGCGGCCAGCGCATCGTGATTGTCCGGCAGGTCGCACCAGCGGGCTGCCGCGTCGAGCGCCACGATCAGCCGGGAAACGGTCTCCGGATGGCTTTCCACCCAATCCGGGCGCATGCCGATCACCTTTTCCGGGGCTGACGGCCAGATATCCTGCTTGGCGGCGACGATGCGTCCGAGGCCGCGCTCCGAGGCGACCATGTTCCACGGTGCGCCGACGCAGAAACCGTCGATCGCCCCGGCTGCCAGTGCGTCCGATGTCAGCGGCGGCGGCACGACGACGAGCTTGACGTGCCTGTCGGGATCGATGCCGCCGGCCGCCAGCCAGTAGCGGAATTCGTAATTGTGCGAGGAGAAGGGATAGGTGACCCCGAAGGTCGGCAACGGCTCGCCGCGCGCCTTCATCGCCGCGATCGTCTTGGCCAGAGCATGGGCGTTATCCAGCGCGCTTGCCGTTTCCGGCAATCCGGCGTCATCCCGCATCCTGTCGAAGAGCCGCGTCGACAGCGTGATCGCATTGCCGCCGCGCCCGAGGGAAAACGGCGTGATCGTCGGCGAGGGATTGGAGCCGAGGCCGAGCATGGAGGCGACCGGCATCGGCGACAGCATATGGGCGATATCGAATTGGCGGAATGCCAGGCGGTCACGGACATTCGCCCAGGAGACGTCCTTGACGAGATCGAGCGTCAGGCCTTCCTTCTGCGCGAAGCCGAATTCCGCCGCCGCGATCAGCACCGACGAATCGACGAGCGGAATGAAACCGGCCCGCAGCACTTTCGGCCCTTCATTGTCGATGCGCACGGGCGAGGGCAGCCCGCCGCTGGAACTGACGGTCTTCGTCATCATATCCACTCCGGTTTCCTCCGGAAATTTAGGCGGCCCGCCATCACATCAAAAGTCCCGCGGCGGTGACAACGCTCTGGGCGATTTCCGACATCTTCTTCTTTTCGTTCATCGCCGTCTGCCGCAGCAGGGCGAAAGCTTCTTCTTCGGACAGGCCGCGTTTCTTCATCAATATGCCCTTGGCGCGCTCGATGAGCTTGCGTTCTTCCAGCGCTGAACGGGCATCGGCAAGCTCACGCCGCAGCCGGCTGAAGGCGTTGAAGCGGCTGACGGCCATGTCGAGGATCGGTTTGACGCGTTCCTTCTTCAATCCGTCGACGATATAGGCGGAGACCCCGGCATCGACCGCAGCCTCGATCGAGGCCGTGTCGGAGCGATCGACGAACATGGCGATCGGACGGCTGACCGTGCGCGTCAGTTGGAACAGATGCTCCATCATGTCGCGGTTGGGGTTTTCGATATCGATGATGATCACGTCGGGCATCAGCGTTTCGATGGTTCGGGCGATGCCGTTGACCTCATGCACCACGGTGACGCGCGAATGCCCTGCCTCGCGCAGCCCTTCTTCGATAATGGAGGCGCGAATGGCATTTTCGTCGATCACCAGAATCGTCAGATCGAGATGCGTCATGCTTCTATTTATGACGCAGTGCAGCAATTTTGGCAAGGTATCCGCCCGAAAACTGTGCATAAATAAATACGCACAAAAATTAATCAGTATGCCTCACTTTCGAGCGCCAGCTCCTTGGTCTCCTCCTCCTTGTTTAATAGCCGATCAAAAAAACGCGGTCTTTTCGTCGCGTCGACCCGCCGGGAAAAATAATGCCGGCGCAGGCTGCAAATCGAAAGAGCATGCCTTCGGTTCTCGTGGTATATATTTTAAAGAAATGCAGCGAAAACCTTGGGATGGGAGAGTTTTTTGCTCGCAGCTGGTGCGCCCCTGGCGATCGCAATTTTATCACGACTGCGGCAGGCAGTTCCCATGACCGCCATTTGAGATAACGAAAACCCAACCACGGCTTTGGAGGGCCGACCATGAGCTTACGTATCAACGACATCGCTCCCGACTTTACTGCCGACACCACGCAGGGACCGGTCAGCTTCCATGACTGGATCGGCAATGGTTGGGCCGTTCTGTTCTCGCATCCGAAGAATTTCACGCCTGTCTGCACGACCGAGCTCGGCGTCATGGCCGGCCTTGCGGGCGAATTCGCCAAGCGCGGCGTCAAGATCATCGGCATCTCGGTCGATCCGGTCGAAAGCCATGCCAAGTGGAAGGGCGACATCAAGACGGCGACCGGCTTCGACGTCGATTATCCATTGATCGGCGACAAGGACCTCAAGGTCGCCAAACTCTACGACATGCTGCCGGCCGGCGCCGGCGA
This sequence comes from Rhizobium sp. M10, assembly GCF_002531955.1. Classification (NCBI taxonomy): domain Bacteria; kingdom Pseudomonadati; phylum Pseudomonadota; class Alphaproteobacteria; order Hyphomicrobiales; family Rhizobiaceae; genus Rhizobium; species Rhizobium sp. M10. Next base: position 68,552 of record NZ_NWTA01000010.1, read on the forward strand.
GAGCTCCGAAGGCCGCACGCCTGCCGACAATGCGACGGTGCGTTCGGTCTTCATCATCGGCCCGGATAAGAAGATCAAGCTGATCCTGACCTATCCGATGACGACCGGCCGCAATTTCAACGAGATCCTGCGCGCCATCGATTCCATCCAGCTGACGGCAAAGCACCAGGTGGCGACGCCGGCAAACTGGAACCAGGGCGAGGATGTCATCATTACCGCCGCAGTGTCCAACGAAGACGCGATCACGCGCTTCGGCTCCTTCGATACGGTTCTGCCCTATCTCAGGAAGACGAAGCAGCCGACGGCCTGATCGCTGTTTTTCTTCAAGCTGCTTGCAAGCCGCCGCGGCCATATGGTCCGGCGGCTTTTTTCGTGCCTGCACTGCGGAAAATGGAGAAGCTTCGCGCCTCGATTGATGTTATCTAGGGTCAGCGTCGCGATGGAAGTCGAACCTGCCGAGATCCGATGATAGGGCGAAAACGTCAGTCCGACATGGGGAGGAGATCGGCGAAGGTCCTGCTTTCGCTCTGCTTCCTGTTTTCCACGGCGGACACGCCGAAGGCCCAGCCGGAAGGAGGATACGCCACCGGCCTGCCTCTATTCCGGGCCTGCTGCCTCGGGATCGGGCGAGACGCTCTGCATCCGCGAGGACAGTTTCAATCGCGACCTCTGCGCTGCGATCGAGCATTTCGCCGAGGCCAATCGGTTGCCGCCGGCGTATTTCGCCCGCCTCATCTGGCGCGAAAGCACCTTTCGCCCTGACGCGGTGAGTTTCAAGGGAGCGCAGGGCATTGCGCAGTTCATGCCCGGAACGGCGAAACTGCGCGGTCTCGAAGACAGCTACCAGGTGTTGGAAGCCCTGCGGAAATCGGCGCAATATCTCGACGAATTGCGCAATCGCTTCGGCAATCTCGGCCTTGCCGCCGCCGCCTATAATGCCGGCGAAAACGGCCTTGCGGCTTATCTTACGTCAGGAAGATTACCTTACGAGACGCGCGGCTATGTGATGGCGATCACCGCCCATACGGTCGAGGAATGGAAGGATAATCCGCCGGAAAATGCGGCAGCCCCGCTCGACAAGGACAAGCCCTTTCTCGATGGCTGCGTGGCGCTTGCTGAAAGGCGGAGGTTGAAGGACACGCCCCGCCATCAGGAGGGCGACTGGGCACCCTGGGGCGTTCAGCTGGCGGCGAACGCGGATGTCGCGGTGGCCCGGCGTCTTTTTCTCGATGCCGTGCAGGATCTGCCTTCACCTTTGGATGCGGAACAGCCGCTGATCCTGCGCCAGCGCGACCGCAGCTTCGGCTTTCGCCCGCGTTACGTCGCACGCATCGCCCGGCAGACGCGTGTGGAAGCCAACGAGGTCTGCAACCAGATCCGAAAGCACGGCCGCACCTGCCTTGTCTTCAAAAATCGATAGCAGGGCGGCTTCCGCATTCTGAGACGAAAAGTCCGCTTGCGGGATCGCCGGATGGAGCAGCATAGTCTCGCGGGATCACGGCTAAGGAGGAACGACAATGCGGGTTTTGGTCATCGGGGCGACGGGCCATGTCGGAACCTATCTCGTTCCCCGGCTGGTGGAGGCGGGTCACGACGTCGTCACCATCAGCCGCGGTGCGGCAAAGCCTTATACGGCAAGCCGCGCCTGGGCCTTCGTCGATCAGCGGCAGATGGACAGGGCGACCATGGAGCGGACGGGTGAGTTCGGCCAGGCCATACGCGCATTGAAAGCCGATATCGTCATCGACATGATCTGCTTTACGCTGAAAAGTGCCGAGCAGCTGGTGACGGCCCTGTCCGGGCATGTCGGCCATTTCCTGCACACCGGCACGATCTGGACGCATGGGTACCCCACGACGGTGCCGACACGCGAGGAAGCCCCGAAGTCCCCGTTCGGTGACTATGGTATCCAGAAGGCGGCGATCGAAACCTATCTGCTGCAGCAGGCAAGGCTGCAAGGCTTCCCGGCAACCATCATCCATCCCGGCCATATTGTCGGCACCGGATGGGCGCCGCTCAATCCGGCCGGCAATTTCAACCTGCAGGTCTTCTCGACCCTTGCGCGGGGCGAAGCCCTGGCGCTGCCCAATTTCGGCTTGGAGACCGTTCATCACGTCCACGCCGATGACGTGGCGGCGATGTTCATGGATGCAATTGCCCATTGGAACGCGTCGATCGGTGAGAGTTTCCACGCGGTTTCCGAGCAGGCCCTGACCCTTCGCGGTTATGCGGAAGCCATGTCGCGCTGGTTCGGGCGGGAGCCGAACCTCACCTTCGCGCCGTTCGACGCCTGGGCCGAAGGCCAGACGGCCGAGGATGCGGAGGCGACATGGGAGCATATCGCCCGCAGTCCGAATTGTTCGATCGCCAAAGCCGCACACCGGCTCGGCTACACGCCGCGATATACGTCGCTGCAGGCGGCGCAGGAATCTGTCGGCTGGCTGGTCGGGCAGGGGCGGATCAAGACCTGATCCGCCGGGTTTCAAGCGATCAGGATGGCCCTGAAGTCATTGACGTTGGTTCCGGTCGGGCCGGTTTCGAAGAGATCGCCGACGGCGGCAAAGCCCGAATAGCTGTCATTGCCGTCGAGCAGCCGGCGCGCATCGAGACCGGCGGCGCGAAGGCGCTTGATCGTTCCGCCATCGGCAAAGGCGCCGGCATTGTCCTCCGAACCGTCGATGCCGTCCGTGTCGGCGGCGAGGACATGAATGCCCTGCTGTCCGTCGATCGCCAGCGCCATGGCGAGCGCGAATTCGCCGTTGCGCCCGCCCTTGCCGCCCTTGGCCCGCAGCGTCACCGTCGTCTCGCCGCCGGAGAGGATAACGACCGGCTTCGAAAAAGGCCTGTTCCGGCCGAGCACCTCGCGGGCGATCGCCGCATGCACCAGCGCCACATCGCGCGATTCACCTTCGATCGCATCCGAAAGGATCGCCGGTTCGATCCCTTGCGATTTGGCCAGGGCGGCAGCAGCCTCCAGCGATACGCCGGCCGAGGCAATGATGTGGTGCTCGTGCCGTGAAAACACCGGATCATCCGGCCGCGGCGCATCGGCCTTCGGCGAGTTCAGATGATCGAGGGCGGCCTGCGGCAGCTGCAAACCGTATTGCCTGATGATCTCGAGGGCCTCGTGCCGTGTCGACCCGTCAGGCACCGTCGGCCCGGAGGCGACATGGGCGGGATTGTCGCCCGGAATATCGGAAACGATCAGGCTGACGACCCTCGCCTTCGTCGCCGCCGCAAGTCTCCCGCCCTTGATGGTGGAGAGATGCTTGCGCACGACATTCATCGCCGAGATCGGCGCGCCCGAAGCAAGCAGCATTTCGTTGAGTGCGATCTCGTCTTCAAGGGTCAGCCCCTCCGGTGGGGCGGGGAGCAGTGCCGAGCCGCCGCCGCAGATCAGGGCTATCAGCAGATCGTCTTCCGTCAGCCGGTTCACCGTTTCCATCAATCGCCTTGCGGCAGCAAGTCCCGCGGCATCGGGCACCGGGTGGGCCGCCTCGATGATCTCGGTGTGGCGGGTGTCGCAGCCATAGCCGTATCGGGTGACCACCAGTCCCTCGAGCGGCCCGTCCCAGACGCTTTCGAGCGCCTGCGCCATCTGCGCCGCGCCCTTGCCGGCGCCGATCACCACGGTTCTGCCTTTCGGCTTCTCCGGCAGGCGGGCCTTTATGCCGGTCAGTGGATCGGCGGCGCGAACCGCCGCATCGAACAGGCTTTTCAGGAAATCGCGGGGGGCGGCGGTTATGGTCATCCTTGGTCTCTGCTGGCTGAGGTGTCGATCACGGCGGGGACTGTCGGCGCAACGGTGGGCCGCCGTCAAGGTCGAAGACGAGGCGATTTGACCCGTGCGACGCCAAGTCTTGCCGTCGAACCAGGCGAACGAATAGAAAGCATTAACCATCGTCCCGTAGACAACACATAGGATCAAAGGAAACCTGTGTTCGATGGCCACTGAAATGACCCGCCGCCCTGCCGCCTCTCATGAAGGCAAGGTTATTGCCTTTCCCTCCGGAACCGGAATTGCCAATATCGAGCGCTGCGCCCGCGAACTCGGCCGGCGTCATGGTGCGGACGCGATCGAATTCTGGAAGGCCGAATGCCGCAGGCTGGCCGACCAGCTGTTGGCCGCGGGCATCGCGGAGAGCGACGTCGGTCAGCAGGTGCTGGAGTTTCAGCAAGATGTGCAGATCGAGCTCGTCCTTAGCCATCAAAAGCGGGCGGTCGCCAAATCTCAGAAACGCTGATGCATGCCGCCCGAAAACCGCAGTGCGCCTGAGCGGCAAGCTGGCGGATCGAGGTTGCCGTCGTCGTCTGGATCGACCGCGAGGGCATAAGGAACTTCCGCGCAGATGTGGAGTTGATGTTGTCGATTGACAGCATTGACGCTGCGGGAGCCTTCGCAAATGTCCAACAAATCCAACTTCTTCTCTTCCTTCGCAACCACCGTCGCCGAGCTGTCGGGAAGGCCGTTCACCTTTATCGCGGCCCTGATGCTCGTGCTTGTCTGGGCGGTTTCCGGACCCTTTTTCGACTATTCCGAAACTTGGCAGCTGGTGATCAACACGACGACCACGATCATTACCTTCCTCATGGTGTTTGTGTTGCAGAACAGCCAGAACCGCGACGGAAAGGCTCTGCAGGCCAAGCTTGATGAGCTTATTCTGACGAGCCAGGCCGCCAATAAGTTTGTCGGCATCGAAAAGCTGGACGAGGGCGAACTCAGGGAAATGAGCAAGACCCTTGCTGACAAGGCCGAATGCGTCGAGGAGAAAGCGGAGGAAAAATCCGCCGCAGAGACGTCATTTTAAATGATCGCTGTTCAGGCCCGCTCCTGCGAAATCTGGTCTTGGTGTTGCTGGCGCATGCCTTCAATGGCGTCGGCGTCTTTCTTTTCGGCCGCAATCCAGTGATTTCCCGCCTCGCTCGATCGGATCAGTTCGTCGAGCTTGGTGTGAAGCGCCTTCATGTCCCGATTTTGAGAGTGTTGCAGCAGCAGCAAAAGAAAGAATGTGATGAGTGTTGCGGCCATGTTGGTCAGCAAAAACCACTGTCGTGGAAACGAAAAGCTCAGGCCGACGGCCGTCCACGTGACAGCCAATGCGATCAGCGCGACCGGGATCGCACGATGCCCTGTCCAGGAGAGATCAGAAATCTGTCGAAAGCGCCAACGCATACGGCTCTCCACAGGCCCTGCAGGAGAAGATGGCGCAGGTCGGAGCAGTGTCCATTGCTTCTGAAGGGTCGTTTTTTGCAGACGTTACGAAAAAGCCGCTGCACGCTTGTGTCCTGCAAGGTCGAAACCAATCGGCCATATGCCAACACAGTGCGAAATCGAGCCGCTTCATCAAGGCGTCGGGCCGATCGCCGCCAGTCAGCGTCAGCCGGTATGCCGTAAACGGGGGCGTAGCGTTGCGCTCGCGCCCCCGTTCGATTCGATCTTTAGACCCGGGACTTGACGATGAGATCTTCCTCGTCGTCGCGTTGCGATCCCCCGAGAGCCGCGGCCGCAGCGGCGATGAAAGCGCCGACCAGAAGCGACAATGATCCGAGCAAGGCGGTGGTGGAGGCGGCCTTGCGTGCCTCATCGGCAGCCTTCTGCGTGGCGACCTTGGCGTCGTCGATACGCTTCAGCACCGTGTCGACGCGGGCGCGCGCATCGGCTTCGGAAAGACCGGTCCGCGCAGAGACGATGGTGGCAAGATAGGCCTTGTCGTCATCGGGAATTTGCCCCTCCGCGGCGCCGTTGAGAAGGATGCGGGAGACTTCCGATGTTGCCGCAGCATCGTTTTCTGGCGCTGCCGCACGCGCCTGATCAGGACGCAGCAAGGCGTCGGTAAAATAGGCGGTGGAGAGATCCAGGGGCGATGTTGCCGATGACGCCGCTGCCGTGCCGGCGGCAGCGGCAGTCGAGCCGACGGCTTGCGCGGCCGATCCTACCGCCTGCGCGCCGGCGCCGGCGAGCGATGTCAGCGACGAGGCAAGGAATCCGGCGACAAAGATCGTCGCCAGAGCCCAGCTGATGAAGCCATGGGCGGTGTCACGGAAGAAAACCTCATCGGTGTGGACGGCCGCCCATTTTGTGCGCAGGCGGCCGGTAACGTAGCCCCCGAGTGCGGAGGAGAGCCATTGCACGACCACGAGCCAGATCGCTGCCGTGATGCCAAGTGTGCCGAGCGAACTGCTTTGCCCCGACCAGGGCGACACCATCGTCAACCCAAGCCCGGATCCCAGAAGCAGAAGGATGAGGGTCACCCCGATGGCGGCGGCCGCGCCGCCAAAGATAGGTCCCCATGTCATGGCCGATTTGGAAGATTCAACCGGAGCAGCAACCTCTCCGGAACCTGTCATTGAGACCGACATGATCCGCTCCTATCGCATAAACAAAGCCAGAAGAATGATGATAGGCAGTGGGACACCGAGCAGCCAAAGTAGAATACCGCGACCCATGAGAGACCTCCTGTCAAAGTCGACGTTACGTGGTTGATGCCACACAACTTTTCTGCACGGTGTTTGTTCCCGGCCGACGCCGGAGCGGCTGCGAAACGCGCGGTCTCTTCAATCGCGGGGCAGCATCTGAAGGAACAGCAGATTGCCGGAACGGTTGTCGCATCGCTGGCATTTGAGGCGCTTGGCGAGCTCCGCAAGAGACAGGTCCTGGCCACAGCGCCGGGCAAGGTCCCGCCGCTCGATAAGCGTTTGGCGCCGGCATGCGCGGCAACGGGCGTAAATGACGAACCACTGCGGTAAGGTCCTCAGCGTTACCTTGTCGATTTCGACAGCATGGTGATCAGGGGGGGCCAGCCCGATGCCGCGACGATGTTTCATAGCCCTTCGACATCGGTTGTCCGCTCAGCTGTCACGCCGCGGCTCATTCCCTTGTCGCCAAGGGCAAGCTGAAGTCGTAGATGACGGCAATCCAGCAGCAGCGTCGTCATGGCGGCACGAATGTCCCCATTGTGAAAAGCGACGACTGCGTCGACTTCTCCTCTCAGCGCTTCTTCTGCCAGTTTTTCAGCTGTCTGCGGACGCACGACCTCGATCTCCTTTAGAACTCCAACCAGGTTTTTATCTGCCGCCGCGCTGATGTTCCTATTATGTTCTGGTTGTCCTTCGAGTCAAGCAGGACTCGCGATGCAGCCGCCAATAGCGACGGCTCGCACGCAATGTCTAACGGACGGAGAGAATCTGCGCGGCTGGAACTAACGTCGGTTGAGAGAGCGCCTATATCTTTAGGCGCAGGATGATTTGGACGCGGCGATGAGCTCTGGAAAACTCTCCTCTTGTTCCTGGGGGAAAGCTCTCGCGGTTGGGGTCACAGCGGAAATGGGAGAAACATTGATGAACAGATTTCGGGCATTTGCAGTCGCCGGAGCAATCACTCTTGCCGCCATTGCCTCCGCCTGCTCGACGCCACCGAATTCCTATGGCTCGGCGTCCGGATATCAACCGGGAGACTCGATGAACCCGGCCTGTGCCGACGGTTTCCGACCTGGCGACGGCCGTTCGTGCAGCTATTAGCGCCAGTACAGGTTCCAAATGCCAGTCCTGACCTGTGGACGAATGTCGATCCTGCAATGGTTGGCAGCCCGACGAAGCGGAACACTTATCGTTCGCCTCCGTTCCTCTATTCTGACGATAGGAGGAAATAACCATGGATTGGAACCGCGTCGAAGGTAACTGGAAGCAGGTGAAAGGCAAGGTCAAGGAGCAGTGGGGCAAGCTGACCGACGATGACCTTGATGTCATCGATGGTAAGCGCGATCAGCTCGAAGGCAAGATCCAAGAGCGCTACGGCTACGAGAAAGACCGTGCCAAGAAAGATATCGATGACTGGTGTAGTCGCCAGACTTGGTAATCGGCATGCACCGGGCAGGGGACTCCGTCGGTCTTCGGTCCGGTGATTTTCCGCGCCTATCCAAAAGGCATATCTCGACGTTCAAACTTGCTGGGGCCTGCCCCGTTCCGCGACTGCGGTGAGCGCCGAACCCAAAAAAAGCCCCGCCGAGACGGGGCAAGTTCTGACAAACGAATCACACGGAGGAACACCGTGCAATCCTACTGTTTTAACGAAAGGGCGCCTGCAAGGTTCCGGTCTCGGACTGAGGATCTTTGCTACTCCCACCAGTGATAGTTGGGACCTGCATCGCGCCGGCCGATCTCTTTCTGGAAAGTCCACGGCGGAGAGCCGTTCATGTTAGGTTAATGCCTATTAACCCAGACTCGCGGGCTGAAAGGATGCGCCGATGAACAAGCTTTTCCCCGCAGTCGCAGCGACAGTCTTGGCTGCATGTTTCGCCCTGCCGCTAAACGCCACTCCGATCGCAGTGCCAAAAGCGGTAGCTATGCACACCGCCGATGTCGAGCAGGTCAAACACCGTCGTCATGGTAATGGACATGCGTACGGCCACTGGAAGAAACGCCGGTACGCTCACCGTGACTGCCGGTACTACGACTCTTGCTACCGTCCGCGGTATCGCGACTATTACGGTTATCGCGACTATTACCCCCGCCGTCGGTCAGGTGTGAGTGTGTATTTCAATTTTTAGTTGGCAGTGCCCGGGCCACTTGAGCCGTCGGCGCGAATGCCGGCGGTCTAAAACGGAGGGAAAGTGGGAAAAAAGCGCCTACTTTCGGATTTTTCAACAAAAAGGCGCTTACTTGAAAAATGGCTCCCCGGGCCGGATTCGAACCGGCGACCTGTCGATTAACAGTCGAATGCTCTACCGCTGAGCTACCAGGGATCACTGCTTGGCGCGGTGTGAGTGGGCTAATACAAATGCTTGCCCGATTTGCCAAGCGGTTTTTTCAAAAAAATGAAATGAACTTGTATTTGGGTGGCCTATGCCCATCTCTGGGAAATGACAAATAGGGATGATCTCCGGGACAGCAAGGGCAGCGAGAAGCGCAGGGTGCAGGCACGGCGCTTCGGCATCGATCACGCAAGCCACAGGCTTATGCTCGGCTCCTTCAGCATCGGTATGCCGCGTTCGCGCATCGGGCGGATGGCAATCGGCATGGCGCTCGTCTTGTGCGGCTTGCTGGGCTTTCTTCCGATCCTCGGTTTTTGGATGCTGCCGCTCGGCCTCTTGGTGCTCTCGCATGATCTTCCCATAGCGCGCCGGCTTCGGCGCCGGCTGGCCGTCTGGTGGCACAGGCGGCGTGGGCCGGCCGGGTGACGGCCCTCGCCGCAGAGCTCCGCGGAACTGTGGATCGCCTTTTGCATTCGTGATTTATGGAGCTCCAAGCGCGCCACGATCGTCCGGGGTGAGGTAATGAAGGTGTTCTTGATTGTCGTCCTGTCAGCGGCGGCGTTTCTTTCGGCAAGCTCCGCCGGAGCCCAGCCCGTCGACAGCCGCGGATTTGATGCCAGCGGTATCTGCCGCCGTCCGGAAGGCTGCGTCATCGACCAAGGCCAGGGCGGCGGCTATAGCGGGCCTCGCAACTATCGCAATTTTAACGGCCGCAATGAGCGCGACGGCGAGAACGACCGTGGCCGGGATGATCGCCGCTACCGCTCCCGGAGCAGGACCTCGCTTGCGACGGTCAGCATCGTTGCCTGATTGCGCCCTGTAGCCTGCCGGAATCGAGACGCATGGATCCGGGCGCATGCGGTTCTAATTCGATCTCAGTTGGCTTTCCTCGAAAATCACGTCATGGCCCGGATCGAGGTCGGTTGCCATCAACAGGCTGCAGGCGGCCAGAAGCAGAACGAGCTTCAGTCCGTAGGAGACCATCGAGATCGGCCCTCGACGAGCCGGCGAGACGCGCGATGGCGCGATATAGTACTGGTAATAGAAATGGGGATCGTTCGTTTCCAGCAGGTTCTGATAGACATGCGGCGGAATGTCGGCATGTCGTACCGCCGCGGAACCGGAGAACTTTACGCGGAGATCGCCGGTTTCGGCATTATACGCCGCACGTCCCTGATTTGACTTGAGGGCAGCCCATTTCATACAGCAGCTCCTATACCCTCCCGGGGCGGAAGATGGCGGGTAGGCGTTCGAAGTCAAGTTAAGAGTTGGTTCAAATGCTGTGGTTGGTGCGAAACAGGGCGTGATCGCCGAGAGTAAATTTCAGCCCGGGCGGGGCCTGGCCCGGATGGAAAATGGTCTTCTCGGCGGCCGCGGAATGGCGTTTTTCCAAAATGCCCTCTTGCGATTTCCTTACGATCATTCTAAACGCTCGCCACGGCTCAGATGATGAGCGCGTGAGGCCTCGTGGCGGAGTGGTGACGCAGAGGACTGCAAATCCTTGTACCCCGGTTCAATTCCGGGCGAGGCCTCCAATATCTCCCCACCGCTGATAAATGATTGCGAAACCTCGATAATTTCGAGACGAACGCGCGTCGCTCGCTCTTATTTTCAAGCGGCGTGCGCAGCCCGCCTCCGCCCGCATGAGATTGTGGCCGGCGCCATCAGAGCCATGCCGGAGCGCGCGCTCCTCAGGTCGCTTCACCGTCCAGCAGCCCGCAGCATAAGATGCCGATGAGCGTTGCGAGGATGAAAAAATCGAACAGCGTGAGATATTCGAAAATCGCAGACATGGCCTGCTCCTCCTATTTCCTCCGCTGCAAATCATACCATGAAGGGGCAAGGGATTCCACGTTTGGGCTGCAGCGTCTTGTCCCTGCTGTGGCGCGAAAGAGGCGTCCGCCGGATTCTTCTCGCCGACCGCAGCCAAGCCTTGAAAGCATCCGTGTCGGGGATTAAGAGACGGGGGACAGGAACCGCTTTTCAAGAGCGAGAGGACATGATGGATTTCGAAGCAGCGCGCGCAAAGATGGTCGACAACCAGGTTCGCACGACGGACGTTACCTCGCATACCGTGCTGACGGCGTTTCTCACGGTGCCGCGTGAGGCTTTCGTGCCGGAGAAGGCAAAGCTCCTGGCCTATGTCGACAACGACGTCGAGATCTCCGCTGCCGCACCGGGCAAGCCGGCCCGCTTCCTGATGGAGGCTTCGCCACTCGCCAAGCTGCTGCAACTGGCGGCCATCAGCAAGGATGATTTCGTTCTCGAAGTCGGCTGCGGCACCGGTTACACATCGGCGCTGCTGTCGATCATCGCCGGCTCCGTCATCGCGCTCGAATGCGACGAGGCGCTGGCCGCCGAGGCGAAGGCAAAGCTTGCCGGCTACGGCAAGGTGGAAGTCGTGACCGGCCCGCTCGAAAAGGGCTACGCTGCCGGCGCTCCCTATGATCTGATCTTCATCAATGGCGCGGTCGAGGAAGTTCCGGCCGCTCTTCTCGGTCAATTGCGCGATGGCGGCCGTCTGGTCACGGTCGAAGGTCATGGCAATGCAGCCCGCGCCAAGGTCTTCGTCGCCGAGCGCGGCGCCATTTCGGAGAATGTCTTCTTCAACGCTTCGGTCAAGCCGCTGCCGGGTTTCGCCAAGGCGCGCGAATTCGTTTTCTGACGCTGTTTTCCGCGGCGAATTTCAGCGACGGGCGCCGATGGCGCCCGTTTTTATTGCGCGCCGCGTGTCTTTTCAGGCGTGCAAAGGACGCCGTGACAGTTTGAATCGACGCATCCGCCCTCAAGATCGATTCCGATTTCCGGGCGGATTCGTTCGCGCTGCCGGAAACCCTTCACAAACATCATTTATCCTGACGCCTTGGCCGCGAATTGCCGACGGCAATCATTGGGTAACAAAACTGTGCATGGCCGCATTCATTTGATTCGCGATGATTTTTTTCACGTCTGGGGTATTCTAAGGTCGTGGTGATTCGGATGAACGCTCCACACCATCCGGTCGTTGTTTTGGGATAACGGGGATAGATATGGCTCAGCCAAGTGTAGCGCGTGAACCGTCCATGGAAGAAATTCTGGCGTCCATCCGCCAGATCATCGAAAGCAATGAACCCGGTGCCGGCAAGGCGATTTCCGCATCCCTGCCGCCGGTTTACGGCGCCGATGAGGACGTAAACGGCTCCGAGATCCATCTGACGGTCGATGACACCTATGCCGGCGTGGAGTTTCCCGAACCGGCCATGCGCTCTTCCGATCCGCGTTTTGTCGCCGCCAATTCCGCCGGTACTGCCCCCGAGACCGAAGCGCCGGCTCGCGCGCTGTCGCTTGCCGATGTCGCCGCCCGTGTGCGTGCCGCTTCCGAGCGCAGCGCCGTGCAGGCCGGCCAGGCCCTGCGCGAAATTCCGAGCGGCTTCCGCCAGCCCGAACCGCAGCCCACCGTAATGCCGGAACCGCCGCGCGCCGCAGCCCCGCAGCCGCAGCCGGCACAGTCTGTTTTCCCGGCCGCCGCCGCACCCGTTCCCCCTGTTGCGCCCCCGCAGCCAACCGAGCCGGCATTTGTCGAAACGCCGCGGGTCGCCGTCGCCGCCGTCGAACCGCCGCCGCCGGCTTTGGAACCCGCTGGTTCGTCGACCGAGCGTTTTCTGCCGAGCGTCGTCGAGGAGGTCCAGCCGACGCTGCTTTCGGAAGATGCCGGCCTGCAGATCAGCCGCTCCTTCGAGGAGCTTGCCGCGGCGATCGACGGTGCGGAACGCCGCTCGCTGGACGAAATCGCCGAGGATATGTTGCGCCCGATGCTGCGCGAATGGCTTGATGATAATCTGCCGACGCTGGTCGAGCGCTTGGTGCGCGAGGAAATCGAACGCGTGGCGCGCGGCCCGCGCCGCTGATCGGATTGCTTTTTCCTGGAAAAGCCGCTCCGGTCTCCGGGGCGGCTTTTTTATTGACTTGGCCGTGGCCATCCTATTTACAAACGCCCATCCTCGAACCTCGAAATTGGTCAGAAAATGCTCGACAAGACCTATGATTCCGCTGCCGTCGAACCGAAAATCGCCGCCAAATGGGATGAAGCGGATGCCTTCCGTGCCGGCACGAACGCCAAGCCCGGGGCCGAGACCTTCAGTATCGTGATCCCGCCGCCGAACGTCACCGGTTCGCTGCACATGGGGCACGCACTGAACAACACGCTGCAGGACATCCTGGTGCGCTTCGAGCGCATGCGCGGCAAGGACGTGCTCTGGCAGCCGGGCATGGATCACGCCGGCATCGCCACCCAGATGGTCGTCGAGCGCAAGCTGATGGAACAGCAGTTGCCGGGCCGCCGTGAAATGGGCCGCGAAGCCTTCATCGACAAGATCTGGGAGTGGAAGGCCGAATCGGGCGGCCTGATCTTCAACCAGCTGAAGCGCCTGGGCGCGTCCTGCGACTGGTCCCGCGAACGCTTCACCATGGATGAAGGACTGTCACAGGCGGTTCTCGAGGTTTTCGTCACGCTCTATAAGGAGGGCCTGATCTACAAGGACAAGCGCCTCGTCAATTGGGACCCCAAGCTGCTGACGGCGATCTCCGACATGGAGGTCGAGCAGCACGAGGTGAAAGGCCATCTCTGGCATCTGCGTTATCCCCTTGAGCCGGGTGTCACTTATCAATACCCGGTTGCTTTCGACGAGGAAGGCAAGCCGACCGAATTCGAGACGCGTGACTATATCGTCGTCGCGACGACGCGGCCGGAAACGATGCTCGGCGATACCGGCGTTGCCGTGAACCCCGAAGACGAGCGTTACAAACCGATCGTCGGCAAACATGTCATCCTGCCGATCGTCGGCCGCAAGATTCCGATCGTCACCGATTCCTATGCGGATCCGACGGCCGGCACGGGCGCGGTGAAGGTCACACCGGCCCATGATTTCAATGACTTCGACGTCGGCAAGCGCGCCAAGCTGCGCGCCATCAACGTCATGAACGTCGACGGCACCATTGCAATCAAGGACAATGAGGATTTCCTCGAGGGCCTCGACAATCCGGCCGCACTCCACGGCGCCTGGGACCGCCTGGAAGGGCAGGACCGTTTCTATGCGCGCAAGGTCATCGTCGAGATCTTCGAAGAGGCCGGCCTCCTCGACAAGATCGAACCGCATAAGCATATGGTCCCGCATGGCGACCGAGGCGGCGTGCCGATCGAGCCGCGGCTGACGGAACAATGGTTTGTCGACAACAAGACATTGGGGCAGCCCGCCCTGGATTCCGTTCGCGAGGGAAGAACGCGGTTTATTCCCAGGAATTGGGAAAACACCTATTTCAACTGGCTGGAGAACATCGAGCCGTGGTGCATTTCGCGCCAGCTCTGGTGGGGGCATCAGATTCCCGCATGGTATGGTCCCGACGGTCAGGTCTTTGTCGAAAGGACCGAGGAAGAGGCGCTGCAGGCGGCGATTCAGCATTACCTCTCGCACGAAGGGCCGATGAAGGCCTATGTCGAGGACCTGCTCGAAAACTTCAAGCCCGGCGAAATCCTGACGCGTGACGAGGACGTGCTCGACACCTGGTTCTCTTCTGCGCTCTGGCCTTTCTCGACGCTCGGCTGGCCCGAGCAGACGCCGGAACTTGCACGCTATTATCCGACGAATGTTCTGGTCACCGGATTCGATATTATCCCGTTCTGGGTGGTTCGCATGATGCAGATGGGTCTGCATTTCATGAAGGACGACAATGGCGATCCCGTCGAACCCTTCCATACCGTCTACATTCACGCGCTGGTGCGCGACAAGAACGGGCAGAAGATGTCGAAGTCGAAAGGCAACGTCATCGACCCCCTGGAACTGATCGACGAATACGGCGCCGACGCGCTGCGCTTCACCCTGGCGATCATGGCGGCACAGGGCCGCGACGTGAAGCTCGATCCGGCCCGCATCGCCGGCTACCGCAATTTCGGCACCAAGCTCTGGAACGCCACGCGCTTTGCCGAGATGAACGGCGCCAGGAGCGACCCGCATTTCGTGCCGGAGGCGGCCGAACTCACCATCAACCGCTGGATCCTGACGGAGCTTGCCCGTACGGAACGTGACGTAACGGAAGCGCTTGAAGCCTTCCGCTTCAACGATGCCGCCGGCGCGCTCTACCGTTTCGTCTGGAACGAGGTCTGCGACTGGTATCTCGAGCTGCTGAAGCCGGTCTTCAACGGTGAGGATGCGGGCGCCAAGGCCGAAGCCCAGGCCTGCAGCGCCTATATCCTCGAAGAGATCTACAAGCTGCTGCATCCCTTCATGCCTTTCATGACGGAAGAGCTCTGGGCGCATACGGCAGGCGAGGGCAAAGAGCGCGACACGCTGGTCTGCCATGCCGAATGGCCGGCGCCCTCCTATGCCGATGACGCCGCGGCCGACGAGATCAACTGGCTGATCGACCTCGTCTCCGGCATCCGCTCGGTGCGCGCCGAAATGAACGTGCCGCCATCGGCGACAGCGCCGCTTGTCGTCGTCAAGGCCAACAACCTGACGCGCGAAAGGCTGTTCCGCCACGACGCTGCCATCAAGCGGCTCGCGCGTGTCGAGGCGATATCGCTGGCCGACGATGCGCCGAAGGGAGCAGCTCAGATCGTCGTCGCCGAGGCCACCATCTGCCTGCCGCTCGGCAATCTGATTGACCTCTCCGCCGAAAAGGCGCGTCTCGAAAAGGCGATTGCCAAGATGGAAGGCGAAATGTCGCGCATCGACGGCAAGCTCTCCAACGAGAAGTTCGTCGCCAATGCCAATCCCGAAGTGGTCGAGGCTGAGCGCGAGCGTTTAGAGGAACTGAAGGGTCAGATGGCGAGCCTGAAGATCGCCCTTTCCAGGGTGAGCGAAGCCGGATAAGTTTCGTCGCCCATTTTGGTAAGTTATTTCAAAGACGCGCCCGGTCTCGGGCGCGTCTTTTGTCGTTCGGGGCGCCCACGTGATTCGGTCCTGAAAGCGGCTGATTTCAGGCGCTCAGCCTGTGGATTGTGGCTCTACCGGCATCCGGCGGGCGAAAACTGCCACTGTTGTCGGATTGATACAGCTTCCGCAATGTTTGGAATGAAAACCCAAAAGCTCCACGAAAAAGCAATAACTCTGGAATAAAATTTTATTAACCAGATTTTTTGACGTGTCCGTCAATTTCTTTACGTAAGTTGGCCACTGCAATGCCCGGGAGCGCTGCCGTGGGGCGCGTTGCCATGTCAGGCGAACACTTACTAGAGTGGCGTCACATCAATTGCTGGAGTGGGGGAGACACAATGGCATCGCGTAGGTTTTCCAAGGGCGTAACGTCGCTCGTTCTTCTTTCGTCGCTTGCATCGCCGGCCTTCGCCGGCGGTCTGGAGCGCGGCGGCTACAATATCGATCAGCTGTTCGATACGTCGCCTTTCTCGTTTCAGTCGGGTGTGATCTACGTCACCCCGCAGCGCAGGCTGAAGGACGTCCGTGACACGAATACCTCCGTCTTAACTGGGGGTGGCAATCTCAACACCCGTTCGGACACCGCCGACGAGACGGCGAATTACACTATTCCTTATATCGGCTTCAAAGCCGGCTTCGCCGATACGATCGACTGCCTTGTCGACTATTCCGAGCCCTTCGGCGGGCATTCCGATCCCGGTTTGAACTGGGCTGGCGCCAACAATAATATCGAGACGGAGATCAAAACCCGCAACTATGGCGGCACTTGCTCCTATCGTTTTGACGTCGGACCGGGACAGCTTCGCTTCATTGGCGGCGGCTTCTATCAGGAAGTCGAGGGCTTCAAGGAACGTCTGGTTTCCACACTTCCGCTTCTGCTCGGCACCGGCACCGGCATTGGCCGCCTCGATCTCGACGATAGCGGCTGGGGCTGGCGCGCCGGTCTGGCTTACGAGATTCCGGAATATGCGATGCGCGCGAGCCTCGTCTACAACAGCCGCGTCAAGTACGACAACCTGACCGGCACTGTTGATCTCCGTCAGGTTCCAGTTGTGCCGACATATGGAGGTCTGGTCACACCGGTTTTCGGTTCCGCCGAAGCGCCTGATTCGCTTGAACTGAAACTGCAGAGCGGCATCGCTCCGGATTGGCTCGCCTTCGGATCGGTCAAGTGGACGAACTGGAGCGTCCTCCAGTCCGTGGCTTTCTGCCCGAAATCGACAAAGGGCCTGGCCGCCTGCACAGCGGGCGGCGCTACGGAACTCACTTCGCTCGACCTTCTCTATCGTGACGGCTGGACCATCTCCGGCGGCGTGGGCCACAAGTTCAACGATCAGTGGGCCGGCGCGGTCAGCCTGACATGGGACCGCGGCACCAGCCACGGTTATGGCGCCCAGACGGACAGCTGGACGCTGGGTGTCGGCGCAGCCTATACGCCGACCGAACATATCGAATGGCGCATCGCCGGCGCCGTGGGTCTGTTGACGAGCGGTTCGTCGGGCGTTGTGACCCAGGGCGGCGTCACATATGGAGAGGACGTCTCCTATTCCTTTGGCAACGATCTGGTCACTGCACTGTCGACGAGCCTAAAGGTTAAGTTCTAATACTCCGGTTTGAAGAATTGAGAGCCCGGCCCTGCCGGGCTCTTCTATTTTGGCGCCCGTTAATCATACTTATTCATACTATTCCCGCGCCGAATTTGTGACGATTCAGCAACACTTTTTTACGACGGTTGGCATATGGTGGCGGCGGGGCGATTTTGTCTATTTCCCGCCACAAAGAGGGCGCAGCGCTATTGGCAGGCGACGAGACGGCAGACTGAAGGTGCGTGTAAAGAGTAGCATGGGTCGATTTTTTTCCGGCAACAACAGATCATGCGACGCGATTGGCGACAGTCGTTCGATTGCGGCCGTTTCGCTTTTTGAACGAGGCTGTTCCGGCCGCAGATCCGACCTTGCAATGAAGTTGTCGATTCATCCAATGCCGGTTTTTTCGACCCGCGCGCCTGAGCGGCGCTGCTTTGGCGGAGAAGCCGATACTGGTTTCGTCACATTTGCTGTTTACGAAAGCAATAAGGGCAGGAAGGCGGATGCCGCGCCTGCCAAAGGAATGCCAGGCAGATTGCAGTCGGGCCATGCCGGGAGCCGGGTGGTTCTAGATGACATGCTGAAAATTCGGCCTTTCGGAAAAGGCCAATGGGCTGGATGCGACGCGGGCAAAGGAGCCATGGAGCTCGCCGCGGGATCGCTCGCCTCGAATGAATACATCCACGGTCTGCCCGGCGCCGGCGCCGGCTGCCTGCGATGAACGAAAGAAATCGGTTGAAATGGTAACGTCCGAGTTCAAATTGTTCAAATTCATGCTGATGGGTTTAGGGATCGCGCTGGCAATGTCCGGCCCGGTTCGCGCTTTCGACATCAAAAGCGACGTCAGCAAGGAGTCCGGTCCTTTCGACCTCTTCAAGTTCGGCTTCAAGGCCTATAAAAACGGACAGAAGGAGGAGGCGGTCGAAGCTTACAAATACGCCGCCGAAAAAGGTCATACCGGTTCGCGCTGGGCGCTCGCCAATATGTATGCCGACGGCGACGGCGTGACCCAGGATGATTTCGAAGCCTTCAAGATCTACAGTGAGATTGCCCAGCAGGGTGTCGAACCCGGCTCGGAAGACACCGGCTTCTTCGTCAACGCGCTTCTCTCGCTCGCCAATTACTACAAGCACGGCATATCGGGCAGCCCGGTCAAGATCGATCTCACCCAGGCCCGCCAGCTTTATTTCCAGGTGGCCTCCACCTTTGGCGTTCCCGAGGCGCAGTTCCAGCTGGCGCAGATGATGCTGGCCGGCGAGGGCGGCAATGCCAGCCCGCAGCAGGCGAAGAAGTGGTTGAACCAGGCGCGCAAGAGCGGCCATCCCGGCGCCATGGCGGTTTTCGGAAATATTCTTTTCGACGAAGGCCAGACGGCCCGCGGTCTCGCGCTGATGACCGCCGCTCTCGATCGCTGCAAGCCGAAAGACTGCGGCTGGATGGAAGCGCTGCAGGAGCAGGCTTTCTCGGTTTCGAACGAGGCCGACCGGCGCACAGCGGTATCGCTGTCGCACGCCATCGCGAGCGGCTCCGACGACTGAAGCCTGCCATGCAGCGCCTTGTCGCGCGTTCGCAATGACGCGGTGCTATGGGCTGCGGATGTCAGGCCGCAAAATCGAAATAGGCGACGACAGGCACGTGGTCGGACGGCTTTTCCCAGGCCCGCACATGTTTTTCGATTGCCGCCGATGTCATTCGGTCGGCAGCCTCCGGCGATAGCAGCAGGTGGTCGATGCGGATGCCGTTATTCTTTGGCCACGCACCCGCCTGATAGTCCCAGAATGAATAGAGCCGCGTCGCATCGGTCGTCGCGCGCACCGCATCGGTCAGCCCGAGATTTTCGAGCCTGCGGAATGCCTCCCGCGTCTGCGGCAGAAACAGCGCATCGCTTTCCCAGACCTTGGGGTCGAAGCAGTCGTGCGGCTCGGGGATGACGTTGTAATCGCCGGCGAGTACCAGAATCTCCTCATAGGCGAGGCGCTCGGCCGCAAACATCCGCAGCCGCTCCATCCAGGCGAGCTTGTAGGGATATTTCTCCGTGTCGACCGGATTGCCGTTCGGCAGATAGATGCAGCAGACGCGCAGAATGCGCGTGTCCGGCAGTGTGAACACCGCCTCGAGGAAACGGGATTGTTCGTCCAGCGCATCACCGGGCAGGCCGCGGTTGACTTCGGAAGGCGAAGTCTTGGAGAGGATCGCCACGCCGTTGAAGCCCTTCTGGCCGTGCGTCTCGACGTGATAGCCGAGCGCCTCGATCTCCAGCCTGGGAAAGCCTTCGTCGATCGTCTTGATCTCCTGCAGGCAGACGATATCGGGATCGGAATCCTTGAGCCATTGCGTCAGATTGTCGATGCGCGCCTTGACGCCGTTGATGTTCCAAGTCGCGATCTTCATCTCTTCGTCCTGTTTCGCTGCGTGCGCTTCTTTTATCGTGGTCTTTCACAACAGGACAAGACGATAAACCGGCCGGAAGCGCTTCTTCGGCCGGTTCGTTCGCACAGCGAAATGTTTCTGGATGGTCAGATCGAGAAGCTGGTGCCGCAGCCGCAGCTTGCCACCGCATTCGGGTTCTTGATCTGGAAGGATTGACCAAGCAGATTGTCGACGAAGTCGATCTCCGAGCCCGCCATATAGACGAGCGACAGGCTGTCGATCAGCACTTTCGCGTCGTTCTTTTCGACGATGATGTCATCGTCGCCCGCGCTGTCGGCAAGGTCGAACTTATAGGAAAAGCCCGAACAGCCGCCGCCTTCGACCGAAACGCGCAACGCGCTCTTGCCGGCCTCCGCGCCGATGATCGCGGCGATACGCTTTGCCGCGGCATCTGAAAGGGTTACACTCGTATCCGTCATGTTTCCTCCTGCCGGGGTCAAGATCCGGAGAGAATGGGTTTTGGCACTGAAATGTTCAAATGCCTGATATCAAAAGAACTTACCATGATCTTCGCAAAAAGGCCATGATGTGCGAAACGGTCGGCGGGCGCCTCTTTGTCGTTTCGTCGGGCTATAGGTATGAACAGGGCAAAGCGGCGTCAATGGGCAGATGCGGCAACAGGCAGAATGACGGTGAAGAATGACGGTTGACAGGCGGGCTTTGGGTTTCGGCAACAGCGAAAGGGCGGTCTATGCGGCGGACCCCTGGACGACGCGCGGGCGCCTCTACCAGGAGGATGAAAGTCCGACGCGATCCGATTTTCAGCGCGACCGCGACCGCATCGTCCATACGACGGCCTTCCGCCGGCTGAAGCACAAGACCCAGGTCTTCATCGCCCAGGATGGCGATCACTACCGCACCCGGCTGACGCATACGATCGAGGTGGCGCAGATCGCCCGCGCGCTCGCCCGCGCCCTGAAACTCGACGAGGATCTGGCCGAGGGCGTGGCGCTCGTGCACGACTTCGGCCACACGCCGTTCGGCCATACCGGCGAGGACGCATTGCACGAGGTGCTGCTGCCCTATGGCGGCTTCGACCACAATGCCCAATCGCTGCGCATCGTGACCAAGCTGGAGCGCCGTTATGCCGAATTCGACGGCATCAACCTGACGTGGGAAAGTCTTGAAGGCCTCGTCAAGCACAATGGTCCGCTGCTGACGCCGGATGGTGTCGGCACACGCGGCCCGGTTCCGCAGCCGATCCTCGATTATTGCGAACTGCACGATCTCGAGCTTGCAACCTACGCCAGCCTTGAGGCCCAGGTCGCGGCGATTGCCGACGATATCGCCTATAATACCCACGATATCGATGACGGCCTGCGCTCCGGCTACCTGACTTTCGACATGCTGGAGGAAATCCCGTTTCTGGCCGGGCTGATGGCCGAGGTGAGGGCGCGATACCCGCATCTGGAGCCGAGCCGCTTCACTCACGAGATCATGCGCCGGCAGATCACCCGTATGGTCGAAGACGTGATCGGTGTCGCGCAGCAGCGTCTTTCACTTCTTCGCCCTGAGAGCGCAGGTGACATTCGCGCTGCCGACCGGGTTATCGCCACCTTCTCCGACGCGATGGCCGAAACCGACAGGCAAATCAAGGCGATGCTCTTCAAACGCATCTACCGCAATCCCGATATCATGCGTATCCGCGCCGGCGCCGCCCAGATCGTTACCGATCTTTTCGGCGCCTACATGGCCAGCCCCAAGGAGATGCAAAGCCATTATTGGGTCGATCATATCGCCGGCCTCGCCGATGCGCCGAAGGCTCGTCATGTCGGCGACTATTTGGCCGGCATGACCGACACCTATGCAATCAGTGCCCACAGGCGATTGTTTGACCACACTCCGGATTTGCGATAGGCAGCGGTCGCCCGCCGAAGGCCGATTTGCGCCTTTGGCACAGCCTATGCATGGAAGAGTGCGATGAACCTATTTACCGACTTCGAAGCCAGGATCAAAACCGCCCTTGAACAGATCGATCTGGTCAGGGAAAAGCGATCCGAGCTCGATTTCGGCCGCATCACCGTCGAGCCGCCGCGCGATGCGAGCCATGGCGATGTTGCGACCAACGCCGCGATGGTCCTGGCAAAGCCGCTCGGGTCCAATCCTCGCGCGCTTGCCGACGTCATCATCGCCAAGCTCAAAGAGGATGCCGACGTCGCCGATGTCTCGGTCGCAGGTCCCGGCTTCATCAACATCCGTCTCGCCGTCGGCTACTGGCAACGGCTGCTCGCCTCGATGATCGCCTCCGGCACCGACTACGGCCGCTCGACCCTCGGTGCAGGCCGCAAGGTCAATGTCGAATATGTCTCGGCCAATCCGACCGGTCCGATGCATGTCGGCCATTGCCGCGGCGCCGTTGTCGGCGACGCGCTCGCCAACCTGCTCGCCTTTGCCGGTTACGGCGTCGAGAAGGAATATTACATCAACGACGCCGGCTCGCAGATCGACGTGCTCGCCCGCTCGGTCTTCCTGCGTTATCGCGAAGCGCTCGGGGAACGGATCGGCGAAATCCCCTCGGGTCTCTATCCCGGCGATTATCTCGTCCCCGTCGGCCAGTCGCTTGCCGCCGATTACGGCGTGCGGCTGCACAACATGCCGGAAGAGCAATGGATGCCGATCGTCAAGGATCGCACGATCAGCGCGATGATGGTGATGATCCGGGAGGATCTGGCGGCGCTGAACGTCCATCACGATATCTTCTTCTCCGAACGCACCTTGCATGCCAATGGTGCGGCCGCGATCCGCACGGCGATCAACGACCTGACCTTCAAGGGTTACGTCTACAAGGGCACTCTGCCGCCGCCGAAGGGCCAGTTGCCCGAGGATTGGGAGGATCGCGAACAGACGCTGTTCCGCTCGACCGAGGTGGGCGACGACATGGACCGGCCGCTGATCAAGTCGGACGGCTCCTACACCTATTTCGCCGCCGACGTCGCCTACTTCAAGAACAAGTTCGATCGCGGTTTCGACGAGATGATCTATGTGCTCGGCGCCGACCATGGCGGCTATGTCAAGCGCCTCGAAGCGGTGGCGCGCGGCGTTTCGGATGGCAAGGCGAAGCTGACGGTGCTGCTCTGCCAGCTCGTCAAGCTCTATCGCGACGGCGAACCGGTGAAGATGTCGAAACGCTCCGGCGATTTTGTCACGCTTCGGGACGTCGTCGAGGAAGTCGGCCGTGATTCGGTCCGCTTCATGATGCTTTACCGCAAGAATTCCGAACCGCTGGACTTCGATTTCGCCAAAGTGACGGAGCAATCGAAGGACAATCCTGTTTTTTACGTGCAGTATGCGCACGCCCGCTGCATGTCGGTCTTCCGGCAGGCGAGGGAGGCTTTCCCCGGCCTCGATGTTTCGTCTGACGATCTTGCGAAAGCCGTTGCTGGCATTGGCGATCCGGCCGAATTGCAGCTCGTCGCCAAGCTTGCCGAATTCCCGCGTATCGTCGAAGCGGCGGCCCAGTCGCAGGAGCCGCATCGCATCGCTTTTTACCTCTACGACCTCGCCAGTTCCTTCCACGCGCACTGGAACAAAGGTAAAGATCAGACGGAATTACGATTTGTTAATGATAAAAACCGAGAATCAAGTATTGCCAGACTTGGGCTGGTGTACGCCGTCGCGTCGGTTTTGAAGTCGGGACTTGCCATTACAGGCACTGCCGCACCTGACGAAATGCGATAACGTCACCATTTCCCCACAATGCGCTGGCATTTGAGCGTTGGCGTTTGCGAGTGGGATAGGCATGGCTGAGAAACAACTTGCGTATGATACGCGCGGAAAAGACGATCTGTTTGCTGACGACGATCCGTTGGCCGAGCTTGCTCGTATCGTCGGCTTCGAACCGCGTGTTGCAGCGAATACGGTGAGCGAAGCCGCACGGCGCGAGCCCGCCTTCAATCTTGAGGATGAGCTCGGCCGCGAGTTCGACCGTTACGACTCTCCGCGTCCGCTCGCAGAGCTCGACCATCCGGCCGAGCCGATTTCCGATGGCATTGCGCCCGAAGATTATGTCGAGCCCGTTCTCGATGTCGCCCCTGCTGTCGAAAGCCCGCAGGCTCCGGAGCCTGTCTCCGTTGCTCCTGACGAAGCAGTGCAGCCTGCAGCAAGAAATTGGGACGTTGCCGCTGCGGACTGGCCGGCCGGCCCGCAGCAGCTTTCCATCGATCCCGTTTCCGAGGCGCCCATCCAAACCGCCTTCGGTGGCGCCCGCGATCTGATCGAAGAGCTCGAATTGTCGATCGGTGCGGCGCCCGTCTCTTCCGTGCCGCAGTCTGCCAAAGCCCCGCAATGGTCGGCCGCCAGCATCCGGCTGCCGCTTGCCAATTTCCACGCGCCGAAACGCGAGGAGCCGGTTGCTCCGCCGGCGGATGTGGTCGAGCCGGCGGCCGAAACTGTCGCCGCGCCGGTGGCAGAGGTAGCCGACGAACCGGTGGCTGAATCATCGCTCGCCGATCCTGTGGCGGTAGAGCCGCAGCCTGCGGTCGAGCAGTCGGCGCCCGTCGCCGCTGTTGAGCCCGCCGAGGAATTCGTCTCCGCTTCGCCGTCATTTGGGTTTCCCGCCGAACTCGATCGTCATGATGAGGCAAGTGCGCCGCAAGAGACTGCCGAAGCCGAAGAGTTCTTTGACGTCGAGGAAGGCCCGGAGGAGTTCAGCTCCGACGTCGGTTTCGATCTCGCTGCCGCTGTGGAGGGCGAGATTCAGGCTGATGCCGCCCTGACCGAAGTCGTACCGGAAGTTCCGCACACCGCCGGCACTTTCGATCTCGACGATCTGCTGGCCGACGTCTCGCGCTATCCGGTGCCGCATCCGGTATTGCAGCGCGCCAATCTGGCGCCTGTCTCGCCGCAGTCCGCCGCCGAGGCCGCCCCGGTAGCTGCCGCACCGGTTCAGCCTGCGCCGGTCGTCGCTGCACCGGTCCTCTCCGCTCCCGTCGAAATGGTTCCTGCTGATGTCGCCGAAGCGGTAAAGCCGGTCGCGCCCCAGCCTGCCGAGGTCACCGCGCCCCAGCCTGCCGCAACGGCATATGCCCGGGCGCCGCAGCCCGCGCCGGAGGCTGACGATCCTTTTGCCGGCCACGATTTCGAACTGGATCTTGCCGGCATCGAGCTGGAACTTGCCGATCTCGATTTTTCCGAGGCGTCCGAGCCTGCACCGCAGCCGAAGCCGCAGCCGGCACCCGCTGCGCTCCAGCAGGCGACCGCGCCCACGCGGTCCGCGCCGGTCTTTGCGGCCGAACCGTCGGCCGTAGCTCCTGCGCCTGTTTTCAACTGGACACCCGCCCCAGAAGCGCCCGCCCCAGAAGTGCCCGTCGCAGAATCGACCGAAGACCTGCCTTTCGATCCGGCGATGATCTCTGATCCGGAGGAACGTCCCGAGACCGTCGACGACATGCACGTGCCGGCGCTGCCGCCGGTCGAGCAGCCCGCGCCGGTGGCGAAAACGGCGGATTTCGATTTCGATCTCGACGCAGAGATCGCGAGCTTCTTCGAACCGGCCAAGCCGCGGGAAATGCCGGCGCCGCCCCGTGATACCGCTGCCGCGGCCAAGCCGGTCAAGCCGACCATTGCCGACGGCCTCGATGATTTCGAACGGGCGCTGGAGGAGGATTTCCGCCGCAGTGTGCGCGAGCCGGTCGAGCGCCGCCAGACCTCCGAGGTCCACATCGAATCGGCAAGCCAGGCCGCCGATTTCAGCCGCGCCCGCTCGATGCGCCGGCTGCTTGCCGGGGCTGTCGTGCTGGTGGTCTTCGCCGGCGTCGGTTATGGCGTCTATTCCTCCGTCTGGAACGGCGAGGGGCTTGGCATTGTCGCATCCGGCGAGCCGCGCGTGATCACCGCCGACAAGGAGCCGGTCAAGGTCGTTCCGGAAAATCCCGGCGGCAAGACCGTGCCCAACCAGGACAAGGCCGTCTATGACCGCGTCGCGGGTTCTGCCGAGGAACCGAAACAGAAGGCGCTCGTGTCGTCCGACGAGGCGCCCGTCGATGTCGTCCAGCGCACACTGACACCGGAAGCGCTGCCCGAGGACGACGAGAACGCCGCCGCCGCCGATCAGGTCACGCCGACCGCGGTCGGTGAGACGGAGGATCCGCGTCTGCTGCCGAACCAGGCAAACGCCGAGGACACGCCCGCAAGCGGGGCCGACAAGACGCCGTCCGTTTCGCCGCGCAAGGTCCGCACGATGATCGTCAAGCCTGACGGCACCCTGGTCGCCCGCGAGGAGGCTGCGCCCGTCGATCAGCCGGAGCCGTCGGCACAGTCTGCCCAGGCAACGCCGTCTGCCCAGCCGGTACCGTCTGCCCAGCCGCCGGTCACGGCCCAGTCCGCGCCGTCGACCCCGACCGTGCCGCCGGTTAGCGGAACGGCTGCAAGTTTCCCGGCAAGCGCCGAGGTTGCTTCCGCCGATGCGCGTTCCGCAGCACCGGTCGAACCCGCCCCGGCACCAGGATCACCTGCCGTAACTGCCGATGCGCAGACGGCAAATCCCGCCTCGGCCGATGCGCCGGTACGGCCGGTTAAGACCACGACGATCGCCGATACGGCCCCGGTTCCGATTGCCCGCCCGGCCGATCAGCCCGTCAATGTCGTCGGCACCGTCACCGAAAAGGGCAATGTCCGCACGCCGGCGCAGCAGCCGAAGCCGACGCAGGTTGCTTCTGCCGCCCCGGCCGCCGCCCAGCCGCAGCAGGCCGCATCCCCCGGCGGCTACGGCCTCCAAATCGCGTCACTGCCGTCGGAGGACGAGGCCAACAAGTCCTATGCCAACCTCTCGAAGAAATTCGCCGGGGTGCTGGGTGGCCGCGCTCATGAAATCCGCAGGGCCGATATCGCCGGCAAGGGCACTTTCTACCGTGTTCGCATCCCGGTCGGCTCCAAGGATGACGCCGCAGCACTTTGCGAACAGTATCGCGCAGCCGGCGGAAGCTGCCTGATCTCCAAGTAAAATCAGGTCACGGAATTATGAGAGCGGCGGGCCGATCGGCCCGCCGCTCTTTTTTGTGCATCGCGCCCGCGCTTGCTCGCATTTGGCCCGGGGCGGTCTATGATTCCTATATGACCGAATCAAAAGCGATGATCCTGGGCTGCAGCGGCCTTGTCCTCACATCCGAAGAGAAGGCCTTCTTTCGGGGCGAACGGCCCTGGGGCTTCATCCTCTTCGGACGCAACATCTCCGAAGCCTCGCAGATTGCCGATCTCGTCGATGAATTGCGCGACAGCGTCGGCTGGCATGCGCCGGTGCTGATCGACCAGGAGGGCGGCCGCGTCCAGCGCATCCGTCCCCCCATTCTCTCACGCTATCCCTCGGGCCAGGCGCTCGGCGATCTCTATCGCCGCGACCCGGCGCTCGGGCTGCGCGCCGCCTGGGCGATGTCGCGGCTGCACGCCTTCGACCTTTCGAGGCTTGGCATCGATGTCGATTGCCTGCCGGTGCTCGACGTGCCGGTCGAAGGCAGCAGCAACGTCATCGGTGACCGCGCCTATGGCGGCGATCCCGAGACCGTCATCGCCATGGGCCGGGCGGCTGCCGAAGGGCTGAAGGCCGGCGGCCTGCTGCCTGTGATG
Organism: Rhizobium sp. M10; assembly: GCF_002531955.1. NCBI lineage: Bacteria > Pseudomonadati > Pseudomonadota > Alphaproteobacteria > Hyphomicrobiales > Rhizobiaceae > Rhizobium > Rhizobium sp. M10. The sequence goes on from NZ_NWTA01000010.1 coordinate 95,789, forward strand.
AAGCATATGCCCGGCCACGGCCGCGGTTTTGCCGATTCACATCTGGAGCTGCCCGTCGTCACCGTTTCGCGCGATGAGCTCGAAACCCATGATTTCCCCCCCTTCGTCGCGATGAAGGACGAACTGATGGCGATGACCTGCCACGTCGTCTTCACCGCCATCGACCCGGACAATCCGGCGACGACCTCGCGCAAGGTGATCGACGGCGTCATCCGCGAGCATATCGGCTTCAGCGGTCTGCTGCTTTCCGACGATAGCTCGATGAACGCTCTTTCGGGCACGATCGGCGAGCGTGCGGCGAATATCATTGCAGGCGGATGCGATATCGTGCTGCATTGCAACGGCAAGATGGACGAGATGGTGGATGTCGTGGCAAATGTTCCACCGCTCGCCGGCGTGTCGCTTGTCCGCGCCAAGGCGGTGGAAGCAGGCTTCGCCGCGCCGGATACGGTTGACGAAGCCGAACTGCGGGCGGAGTTCGAGGCAATGTTTGCGATCGTGTGATCGCAGAGGAGCAGGGTGGTGAACACGGTCAAGGGCACGCAACGTCCGCAGGCGGCAACGCCGATGGATAAGCTGTGGCAGGACAACGGCGCCGAGCGCGCCAGCCACGAGCCGGCGTTGGTGATCGACGTTGCCGGCTTCGAAGGTCCGCTCGACCTGTTGCTCTATCTCGCCCGCAACCAGAAGGTCGACCTGTCGCGCATTTCGGTGCTGGCGCTTGCCGAGCAATATCTGCAGTTCGTCGAAAGCGCCCGCCGGATCCGCATCGAGCTCGCCGCCGATTATCTCGTCATGGCGGCCTGGCTTGCCTATTTGAAGTCACGGCTGCTCATTCCCCAACAGGTCAAGGATGACGGGCCCTCGGGCGAGGAGATGGCGGCAACGCTTGCCTTCCGCCTGAAACGCCTCGAAGCCATGCGCCAGGCGGCCGAAGGCCTCGTTAACCGCAACCGCCTTGGCCGCGATATCTTCGCGCGCGGCGCGCCCGAGCATATTCCCGATCGGCAGCAGTCGGCTTACGCGGCGAGCCTCTACGATCTCCTGACCGCCTATGCGGCGCTGCGCCAGCGCCACGCCGTCACCCAGGTGACGATCGAGAGGCGCAATGTCTGGTCGCTGACCGACGCGCGCGAGCTGCTGACCCAGATGATCGGCGAGGTCGGGGACTGGACGGCGATGGAGCATTATCTGCTGCGTTATCTCGCAGCGCCCGAGGAGCGCGTCACGGCCATCGCCAGCGCCTTTGCCGCCTCGCTGGAGCTGGTTCGCGAGGGCAAGCTCGAAATCCGCCAGGACGGCGCCTTCCAGCCGATCTATATGCGCCGCGGCCCGAAACATGCGACGCTGCAAGTGGTGGAACAGGAGCGGCCGGCTTGATCGATCTGAAGAGCGAAGAGGATTACGAGGACCAAGGTCGCGACCTGCAGGCCGAGATCGAGGCCGAGCGCATTGCCGAGGCCCTGGTCTTTGCCTCCTCGCAGCCGGTGCCCGAAGGTTTCCTCGCCGAGCGCCTCCCCAGGGATGCCGACGTTCGCGCGATCATGCTGCGCCTGAAGGAACAATATGCGCCGCGGGGCGTCAACCTCGTGCAGGTGGAGGGCGCCTGGGCCTTCCGCACCGCCGCCGATCTCTCCTTCGTCATCCGCCGCGATGACAATGAGGTGAAGAAGCTGTCACGCGCCGCGCTGGAAGTGCTGTCGATCATCGCCTATCACCAGCCGGTGACGCGCGCCGAAATCGAGGATATCCGCGGCGTGCAGACCTCGCGCGGCACGCTCGACGTGCTGATGGAAGCCGGCTGGGTGCGGTTTCGCGGCCGCCGGCGCACGCCGGGCCGGCCGGTGACATTGGGCACGACGCGGGATTTTCTCGACCATTTCGGCCTCGAGGAATTGCGCGATCTGCCCGGTCTCGAAGAATTGAAGGGAGCAGGCCTGCTGTCGGGCCGGATTCCGGCGAATTTCAATATTCCCTCGCCATTGATGAACGACGAGCTGAGCGAGGACGAAGACCCCATTACCCAGATGGATCTCGAAGAACTTGGGTTGCTCGCCCCGCGCTCTACCTCCGAAGATTGAAGGACTTCGTCTTGCTTTTGCCATGCATGACGAAAACAATGGTGCTCACCATTTTTCGGCGGGTCTGTGGCTTGTCACAAAGGGCGATACCGTGACATTAAGCTCAGTTCGAAGGGCTTGATGTTGGAAACGGTGTGGGAAATCCTTACATCGAGGGAACATCGCAACAGGGAGTTAAGGTAATGGGTTCTTTAAGCATGTGGCACTGGCTGATCGTTCTGGTCATCGTGCTGTTGTTGTTCGGTCGCGGCAAGATTCCGGAACTGATGGGCGATGTCGCCAAGGGCATCAAGAGCTTCAAGAAGGGCATGACCGACGAAGATGCGCCGGAATCGGCAAAGACCGTCGATCACAAGGCCGACGAAACGAAGTAACCAAGTCCGGGAAAAAGCGCAGCCCCCGCGCTTCCCGTCCAGGAGCCTTGCATGTTCGATATTGGCTGGACCGAGCTTTTGGTCATCGCGGTCGTGCTGATCGTCGTTGTCGGTCCCAAGGATTTGCCGCCGATGCTGCGCGCTTTCGGCAAGATGACGCAGCGCGCCCGCAAGGTAGCCGGTGAGTTCCGCGCGCAGTTCGACGAAGCGCTGCGTGAGGCCGAGCTCGACGATGTCCGCCAGACGATCACCGACGCCCAGAAGCTCAATCCGGTCAACAGTCTGCGCGAGGCCATGAACCCGCTTCGTCAGATGGGCAACGAGATCAAGGCCGACCTGCAGAAAGCAAGCACGCCCTCTGAGAATAAGACCGAAGTGCCGCCGGCAGCCGTATCCGCCCCGACGCCGTCGATGAGCCTGCCGGAAACGCCGCCGCCAATGCCGGCACCCGTACCGGCGCCGGAACCCGTCGCCGCCGCGGCCGTCCAGGCCGATACGATTGCCGCCAAGCCGAAGGCTCCGCGCAAGCCGCGCGTCAAGGCCGCTGACAAAGCTGATGCGGTCGCCGCCATTGCCGCGCCGGTCGAAAAGCCGAAGCGCGCGACGGCAGCCAGGAAGCCCGCAACGCCGAAAACGCCGGCGCAGACTGAGAAGAAGGACGAGGCATGAGCGGTGATATCGAAGACAAGCCGCAGCCGTTGATCGAGCACCTGATGGAACTGCGCACGCGGCTGATGTGGTCGATCGGCGCGTTCTTCATCGCCTTCGTCGTGTGCTTCTTTTTCGCCAAGCACATCTTCAACTACCTGGTCTATCCCTATAAGCTCGCCGTCAGCTGGGCCAACCTCGATGTCGAGAAGGCGCAGCTCATCTACACGGCGCCGCAGGAATTCTTCTTTACGCAGGTCAAGGTCGCCATGTTCGGTGGCCTTGTCATCGCTTTTCCGATCATCGCCGCCCAGATCTACAAGTTTGTAGCGCCAGGCCTCTATAAGAATGAACGGGCGGCCTTCCTGCCGTTCCTGATCGCTTCCCCACTTCTGTTCCTCTTGGGCGCCGCGCTGGTCTATTTTTTCTTCACGCCGATGGTCATGTGGTTCTTCCTGTCGATGCAGCAGGCGCCGGGCCACGACGAGGTCGCAATCTCGCTTCTGCCGAAGGTTTCGGAATATCTGAGTCTGATCATGACGCTGGTCTTCTCCTTCGGCCTCGTCTTCCAGCTGCCCGTTGTCACGACATTGCTTGCCCGTGTCGGCCTGCTGACGTCGGAATGGCTCGCCGAAAAGCGTAAATTCGCCATCGTGCTGGCCTTTGTCGTCGCTGCCGTGCTGACGCCGCCGGACCCCTTATCCCAGATCGGCCTTGCGATACCGGCGATCCTTCTCTACGAGATTGCCATCTATGCGGCGCGACTCGTGGAGCGCCAGCGTGCCCGGCAGGCGGTCGAGAAGGAAACCGGATCCGCAGACGTTGCCAAGACGGACAGCGTCTGAGCGGCAATCCGGCAATCCCTTCATGAGCGCCGTCCCATCCGGTCGAAGCCCGATCAGGCTTTGGCCGGGTCACTTCTGTTGCAACGACCTGGAACGACGATGCTCGATATCAAATGGATCCGTGAGAATGCCGAAGCGCTCGATGCCGCCCTTGCCAAGCGCGGTGCGGAGCCTCTTGCCCAAAGCCTCATTGCCCTCGATGAAAAGCGCCGCTCCGCCGTGCAGAAGGCGCAGGACCTGCTGTCCCGCCGCAATCTCGCCTCCAAGGAGATCGGTGCGGCGCTGTCCCAGAAGAACGGCGAACTCGCCGAGAAGCTGAAGGCCGAGGTCGCTGAGCTGAAGACCTTGCTGCCGATGGTCGAGGAAGAGGACCGGCAGCTTACGGCCGAGCTCAACGACGCGCTCTCGCGCATCCCCAACATACCCTTCGACGATGTCCCGGTCGGCAAGGACGAGCATGACAATGTCATCACCCGCACCGTCGGCGAAAAGCCGCGCTGGAACCACACGCCGAAGGAGCACTTCGAAATCGGCGAGGCGCTCGGCTATATGGATTTCGAGCGCGCCGCCAAACTCTCCGGCTCGCGCTTCACGGTGCTGACCGGGCCGCTCGCCAGGCTCGAGCGCGCGCTCGGCCAGTTCATGATCGATCTCCACACCCGCGAGCACGGTTATACCGAAGTCAGCTCGCCGCTGATGGTGCGGGCTGAAGCGTTGTACGGCACCGGCAATCTGCCGAAGTTCGAAGAGGATCTCTTCAAGACGACGGATGGCCGCTATCTCATTCCGACGGCCGAGGTGACGCTGACCAATCTGGTGCGCGAGGAAATCCTCGACCAGGAAAAGCTGCCGCTTCGCTTTACCGCGTTGACGCCGTCCTTCCGTTCGGAAGCGGGCTCGGCCGGCCGCGACACCCGCGGCATGCTGCGCCAGCACCAGTTCTGGAAATGCGAGCTCGTCTCGATCACCGATGCCGAGAGCGCCATTGCCGAGCATGAAAGGATGACCGCCTGCGCCGAAGAAGTGCTGAAGCGGCTCGGCCTGCATTTTCGCACCATGACGCTTTGCACCGGTGACATGGGCTTCGGCTCGCGCAAGACCTACGATCTCGAAGTCTGGCTGCCCGGGCAGAATGCCTTCCGGGAAATCTCCTCCTGCTCGGTCTGCGGCGATTTCCAGGCCCGCCGCATGAATGCGCGCTATCGCGGCAAGGACGACAAGAGCAACAGGTTCGTCCACACGCTGAACGGCTCCGGCACCGCCGTCGGACGCTGCCTGATCGCCGTGCTTGAAAATTATTTGAACGAGGATGGTTCGGTCACGATTCCGGACGTTTTGCTGCCTTATATGGGCGGATTGACCAAGATCGAACGGGCGGCCTGAGGCGATGCGCATCCTGCTTACGAATGACGACGGCATTCACGCGGAAGGCTTGGCCGCGCTGGAGCGGATTGCCCGCACGCTGTCGGACGATGTCTGGATCGTGGCGCCCGAGACGGACCAGAGCGGTCTTGCCCATTCGCTGAGCCTGTCGGAACCTCTGCGGCTGCGCAAAATCTCCGACAAGCATTTCGCCTTGCGCGGCACGCCGACCGATTGCGTCATCATGGGCATCCGGCAGGTGATGGACATCAAGCCCGACCTCGTCCTCTCCGGCGTTAATTCGGGCTCGAATGTCGCCGACGACGTGACCTATTCCGGCACGATCGCCGGCGCCATCGAGGGCACTATGCAGGGCGTGCGCTCCTTCGCGCTGAGCCAGGCCTATCTCTATGAGGATGGCGCGCGCATCGTGCCCTGGGAGGTCTGCGAGACGCATGCGCCGGCTCTTCTGGAAAAGCTGATGGTTCTGGATCTGCCGGAGGGTACGTTCCTCAATCTCAACTTCCCGAACTGCCGTCCCGACGAGGTCGATGGCGCCGAGGTGACCATGCAGGGCAAGCTCGCTTTCAATCTGCAGGTCGATGCCCGCTCCGATGGTCGGGGCTTTCCCTATTACTGGCTGAAGTTCGGCGAACGCGCCGGCGCCTTCATCGAAGGCACCGATATTCACGCCCTCAAGCATAACAAGATTTCGGTAACGCCTTTGAAACTGGATCTGACCGATTATTCCGTAACGGACCGCGTGGCGCGGGCCTTGGGATACGGAGCACAGGTTTGACGGCAAGACTGGCGGAGAAGGAGGGCTTTGCGGCGCTCGTCCTCAGACTGCGTGCCGAAGGCATCTCCGACCTCGATCTGCTGACGGCGGTCGAGCAGACGCAGCGCTCGCTGTTCGTGCCGGCGCAATTTACCGACGACGCCTATTCGAGCCGGACGATTCCGATCGAATGCGGCTCCTTCCTCGAAGGCATCGATTTTGTCGTCCGCATCCTCCATCACCTCAAGCTCAAACCGGGACAGCGTGTTCTGGAAATCGGCACCGGCAGCGGCTTCACTGCTGCGGTCATGGGCCGCCTGGCCGAACGCGTTCTGTCGATCGATCGCTACAAGACGCTGACGACGGCTGCACAGCGGCGCATGGAATCGCTTGGCCTGCGCAACGTCGTCATCCGCCAGGCCGACGGCAGCGCCGGCATGCAGGGCGAGGGCACGTTCGATCGTATCCTGGTGACGGCGGCCTTCAATGCGATGCCGCGTTTTTATACAGACCAGCTCGTTTCCGGCGGCTCGATGATCGCGCCGCTGATGATTTCCGAGAACGAATGTCGCATGGTGCGGCTGACGAAAACCGGCAGTCGTTTCGAACGCGAGGAACTGTTCGAAGCCCCTTATCTGCCGATCGTTCCGCGTCTTGCCTCGCTGCTGTAGGCACTGCGATTTTTCACCCGTAAGCTATGGTTATCAACTTCTCAAAAATATCGCACTGATTCCAGCATCTTAACCGCGTGGTAATACTAACGCGTTTTAATAGACTCACAAATGGTTGCGTTCTCAGTGGGTCGAGTCAATGCGTTTCAGTCTTTCGCCGAAGTTCGGTAAGTCGGCCGGTAATCTTCTGGTTGTGGGCCTGCTGGCGAGTGCCGCAACGGGCTGCAGTTCCGATGTGACACGGTTTGGCGGTTTGTTTTCCTCCTCCGGGCAGGATCAGATCACCACAAGTTCCATTCCGCGCAGGGGTGGCGTCCAGGGCGATTCGGTGCCGCGCGCCGATCTTAGCGGTACGGCCGTCGCCAGCCAGTCCGGTTACGGCGGCAACAATGCGCTGAACCAGCCCTATCCGGCGAACCCGGGCTACGAGCCGGTCCGTCCATCGAGCGCACGCCTGGCTTCCTCGCCGGTCGCGATACAGCGTTCCGAGCTTGCGGCGCCGACGGCTGCCGCACCGTCCCGGCAGCGGGAAAAGCAAGTGGCGCTCGCCCAGCCGTTCCCGGCTTCGCCGCAGGCTGAAAAGCCGCGGCTCGTGGCACCGGCAGCACCCAAGGCGACGCCCGATTCGCTGACAACAGGCACGACGCCGAAGGTTTCCGGCTGGTCGGCGACCAATGCGCCTTCCGTGACGCTGCGTCCGGGCGAAAACATCGCCACGCTGTCCAGACGTTTCGGTGTTCCGGAAAAGGAAATCCTGCGCGTCAATAATCTGAAGACGGCCTCTGCCGCCCAACCCGGTCAGGCGATCCTGATCCCGACGTTCAATGGCGGCAATGCCGCCAAGGCAGCTTCGCAGGCAGCCGACCTTTCCAAACCCGGCAATATGCCGGGGCCGGCCAAGGCGCCTGAACAGAAGGTCGCGGTCGTCCCGGGCGCCAATTCCGCCCGCGACAAGACGATGGCGAGCGCCGATCCAACCGGCAAGCTTCCGGCCGGCGCCGGCAAGGACCCGAAGGCGCCTGCCGGCACCTATGTCGTCAAGCAGGGCGATTCGCTGGCAAAGATCGCCAAGGCGACCGGCGCCAATATCGACGATCTCAAGGCGGCCAACAATCTTTCGGCGAGTTCGCTGCGTGTCGGCCAGGCCCTGAAGGTCCCGAACGGCAGAGCCGACACGATCAAGACCGCCTCGATCCCGGCCGAAAAGGTCGAGTCGAAGCCGGCTGATCCGGCGCCTGCCCAGCAGACGGCTTCCGTCCAGCCCGCGCCCTATAAGGCGCCGGCCGCCACGCAGACCGTCGACGAGGTCGAGAAGAAGGCCGACGTCAGCTCCGACGCGCCGGAATCGACCGGCATCGGCAAATACCGCTGGCCGGTGCGCGGCCAGGTCATTGCTGCCTATGGCGCCAACGTCAACGGCAACCGCAACGACGGCATCGATATCTCGGTCCCGCAGGGCACGCCGATCAAGGCCGCCGAAAACGGCGTCGTCATCTATGCTGGCAACGGCCTGAAGGAACTCGGCAACACGGTCCTCGTCCGTCACGACGACGGCACCGTCACTGTCTATGGCAATGCCGACACGCTGAGCGTTGCCCGCGGCCAGAAGATCCAGCGCGGCCAGACCGTCGCCGTCTCCGGCATGAGCGGCGACGTCAAGCAGCCGCAGGTCCATTTCGAGGTGCGCAAGGACGCGTCCCCGGTCAACCCGATGACTTTCCTGGAATAGGTAGAGCGTACCAGGAAGCGCAAAAGCCCGGCCAACCGCCAGGCTTTTGTCATTTAAATTAGACTCTATCGATATGGACGCGCATGCGTCCTGCCAGATCCTGAATATACTGCCAGGCGACGCGGCCGGAGCGGGCGCCGCGCGTCGTTGCCCATTCCAGCGCCTCGGCATGCATCTTGTCGCGTGCGAGCCCGAGCTGGAAATGATCGGCATAGCCGTCGATCATGCCGAGATAGTCTTCCTGGCTGCATTTATGAAATCCGAGCCAGAGGCCGAAACGATCGGACAGCGAAACCTTCTCCTCGACGGCTTCGGACGGATTGATCGCTGTCGACTGTTCGTTTTCCATCATGTGACGCGGCAAGAGATGGCGCCGGTTCGACGTGGCATAGAAGAGCACGTTGTCCGGCCGTCCTTCGACGCCGCCGTCAAGCGCCGCCTTCAGCGACTTGTAGGCGGTGTCGTCGTGATCGAAGGAGAGGTCATCGCAGAAGACGATCACGCGGTAGGGCGTATCCTTCAGGAGGTCGAGCAGGTTGGGGAGGCTCGCAATATCCTCGCGGTGAACTTCGACCAGCTTCAGCGCGACGCCGCTTTCGCGCCTGACATCCTCGTGCACGGCTTTGACCAGCGACGATTTGCCCATGCCGCGCGCACCCCAGAGCAGCACATTGTTGGCCGCATAACCTGCGGCGAAACGCACCGTATTTTCATGCAGGATGTCGCGCACGTGGTCGACGCCGCGGATGAGCTTCAGCGCCACCCGGTTGGGTTTCTTAACGGGCTGCAGATGCTGGCGCAGCGGCGCCCAGACGAAACAGTCTGCCGCGTTCCAGTCGTTGACGGCGGGTGCCGGTCCGGCAAGACGCTGAACGGCATCAGCGAGCCGCTTCAGCTCGGCAAGCAGGGCGGTGTTGATTTCCTCGGTCATCGCAAGCTCCTGATTTCTTGCTGCGGCAATCCGCTTTATCTTTCGATGCGGGTAGCATGGCGTTTTGCCGCCGGAAAGGTTATGAGGCAGCGGAATCGGTACTGTTTCCGGCTGTTTCTGTTGCATTCATCGAAGCGGCAACTATAGTCCGGCAACCTGAAAAATGAGGCGGAGTTCCGCCGCCAAGCCTGAGGAGTTTAGCATGTTCATCACCCCGGCATTCGCCCAGAGTGCGACCGACACCGCAACCGGTTTCGGCAGCTCCGGTTTCGAAATGATCATTCTGTTCGTGCCGCTGATGGTCGTTTGGTACTTCCTGCTGATCCGTCCGCAGCGCGCCCAGGCCAAGAAGCGTGAGGAAACCCTGAAGGCGATCCGTCGCGGCGACCAGGTCGTGACCGGCGGCGGTCTCGTCGGCAAGGTGACGAAGGTCGTCGACGACAAGGAAGTCGAAGTCGAGATTGCCGAAGGCGTTCGCGTCCGCATCGTCCGCAGCGGCATTTCGGAAGTTCGCGTCAAGGGTGAACCTGTCAAGGCCGACGCGGCGTAACAGGCGATAACGGCAAAGCGCCGGATCGGAAGATCGTCGAGAGAATGTTGCATTTTTCCCGCTGGAAAACACTTCTGATTTGGCTGGTTGCGTTTGCGGCCGTCGTCATCGCTGCGCCCAATCTGGTGAGCGAGGCACAGCGTGCCTCTCTGCCGGATTGGCTGCGAAACGATCGCCTGATGCTCGGCCTCGATCTGCAGGGCGGTTCCCATATCGTTCTGAAGGTCGAGCGTTCCGATATCGTCAAGGACCGCCTGGAAGAGGCCGTCGCGAATGTACGCAACGCGCTGCGCGGCGCCGGCATCCGCTATACCGGGCTGACCGGCAACGACCAGACCGTCACTGTCCGGATCACCGATCCCGCCGAGACGCAGAAAGCGGTCGATCGTCTGAAATCCCTGACGACGACCGGCGGAGATTCCGCCCCTGGGCTCGCGCTGCAGCAGGGCGGCGAAGGGCAGCTTTCCCTGCAGATTTCCGACGCCGGCATTACCGCTGACGTCGCCTCCGCCCGGACCCGGTCGCTCGATATCGTCGCCCGCCGCATCGCCGGATTCGGCTACGAGAATTTCCTCGTTCGTCCCGATGGCGACGACCGGATCAGCGTGCAGGTGCTGGGATCGGTCGATGCCGAGCGGCTGAAGAACCTCCTCAACCAGCCGGCCAAGCTTTCTTTTCATCTGATCGATGAAAGCATGTCGGGGCAGGAGGCGCTGAACGGTCGCTGGCCGGCGACCTCGCAGGTGCTCTATTCGCTGGACGATCCGCCGGTTCCCTATCTCGTCGACCGTACGGCATTCGTCACCGGCAGCAACATGGTCGACATCCAGCCGGTCGTGGATCCGCAGACGCAGGATACCTCCATTGCCTATCGTCTGGATGCGGAAGGCACGCGGCGGCTGGCTGAGGCGACGGGGCAGAATATCGGCAAGCATCTTGCCATCGTCTTCGACGACCAGGTCATGTCGGCGCCGGTCATCGATGCGGCGATCACCGGCGGTGAGGGCCGGATATCGGCGAACTTCTCCGAAGATGGCGTCCGCGACCTTGCGGTAATGCTGCGGGCAGGGGCTTTGCCGGCAACGCTGACGAGCGTCGAGGAACGCAGCGTCAGCCCGAGCTTCGGCGCTGACTCCATCTTCTCCGGCCTCATTGCCGGCCTCGTCGCCGTGCTGCTGGTCGCAGCATTGATGATCGCGCTTTATCGGATTCTCGGCCTCGTTGCCGTCGTCTCGCTCTTCTTCAATCTGATCCTGATCATTGCCGTGCTGAGCCTTGCCGGCGCGACGCTGACCTTGCCTGGTATTGCCGGCATCGTGCTCATCGTCGGCATGGCGGTCGATTCCAACGTGCTGATCTACGAGCGCATCCGCGAGGAGGAGAAAACCGGCCCCTCCTTTGCGCAGGCGGTCGGCCGCGGCTTCTCGCGCGCCTTCTCAACCATCGTCGATGCGAATGTCACGATCTTCATCGCCGCCGTCATTCTCTTTTTCCTCGGCAGCGAATCCATTCGTGGTTTTGCCGTGACGCTGGCGGTCGGCATTCTGACGACCGTCTTCACGGCATTCACGCTGACCCGCTCGATTGTTGCTGCCTGGCTGGCGCGACGCCATCCGCGGCACCTGCCGAAAGGCGTCCTGACCCATCTCTTCGAGCACGCCAATATCCGGTTCATGGGCATCCGCCGCTATGTCTTCACGGCGTCGGCTGCGATTTCGCTGATCGCCATGGCGGCCTTTGCCACCGTCGGCCTGCAGCTCGGCATCGACTTCACCGGCGGCTCGCTCATCGAGGTGACGGCGAAACAGGGCAATGCCGATATCGCCGATCTCCGATCGCGCCTCAACGATCTCAATCTCGGCGAGGTCGGGGTCGAACGCACCGGCGGGCCGGCGAACGCGCGGATCCGCATCGCGTCCCAGGGCGGCGGAGAGAATGCCGAGCAATCGGCAGCGACGCTGGTGCGCGGCGAGCTCGAGGCGGATTATGATTTCCGCCGCGTCGAAGTCGTCGGCCCGGCCATCTCCGGCGAATTGACGATGATGGCGACGCTCGGTGTCGCTGCCGCGCTCGCGGCAATCCTGCTCTACATCTGGATTCGCTTCGAGTGGCAGTTCGCCGTCGGCGCCATCGTCGCAACGCTGCACGACGTCATCATCATGCTGGGGCTTTTCGTGCTGACCGGCATCGAATTCAATCTGACGAGTATCGCCGCGGTGCTGACCATTGTCGGCTATTCCCTGAACGACACCGTCGTCGTTTATGACCGGATGCGCGAGAACCTGAAGCGATACACGAGGATGCCGCTGCCGATCCTGATCGATGCCTCGATCAATCAGACATTGTCGCGCACTGTCCTGACGGCGGCGACGACGCTGCTGGCTTTGCTGGCGCTCTACCTGTTCGGCGGCGACGTCATGCGCTCATTTGCCTTTGCGATGCTCTTCGGCGTCGCTCTCGGCACTTTCTCTTCGATCTATATCGCCGCTCCCGTGCTGATCGTCTTCCGGCTGCGGCCGGAGAGCCCCGACGGGGAAGAGAGCAACAAGACGGATGCTGGTGTAAAATCCGGCACGGTGGTTTGAAAACATGGCAAAAGGCATTGAAATCCGCGCCGCGCATTTTCCCGGCCGCGCCCCGATCGATACTTACGGTAACGGCGGCTTCCGTTTTGCCGACATGTCGCATCGCGGCTCGATCCTTTGCCTGCCCTCCGGCATTCATGGATGGGACATGGACATGTCGAAGCCGCTGTCGCTTGAAAATTTTCGCCGCGTGTTGGAGGAGGCCGCCGACATAGAGGTTCTGCTCGTCGGCACGGGAACCGAGCTTCGCCGTCTGCCCGACGAATTGAAGCAGGCGCTGAAGGCGCGCGGCATCTCCTCCGATCCGATGAGCACGGGTGCCGCGGTGCGCACCTTCAATATCATGCTGTCTGAGCAGCGCGCCGTCGCGGCGGCCTTGATTGCGGTCTGACGATGGCTGACGCGAATATTGCGACGAACCAGGATATCTGCCTGGCGATGCTGCGCGACAATGATCGCGACCGCTATCTCGCCTGCCTTCTATCGCCGCAGGACAAGCGCGGCGCGCTTGCGGCGCTTTACGCGTTCAATGCCGAGCTTGCCCGCATCCGCGACCTGGTGCACGAGCCGCTGCCCGGCGAGGTGCGCATGCAATATTGGCATGACCTGCTGGAAGGCAGTGCGCATGGTTCGACGGCGGCCAATCCCGTCGCCGCCGCGCTTCTGGAGGCAATCGAAACTTATCGCCTGCCGCGCAAGACGCTGGTCGACATGATCGAGGCCCGCACGTTCGACCTCTATGACGACCCGATGGAAACGCGGCTGACGCTCGAAGGTTATGCCGGCGAAACCGCCTCCGCGCTGATCCAGCTTGCAAGCCTTGTGCTTTCGCCGGAGGATGCCCCACGATCGGCCGATGCCGCCGGCCATGCCGGCGTCGCCCAGGCGATTGCCGGCCTGCTGCTTTTGATGCCGCTGCATCGCCGCCGCGGCCAGCTCTATATTCCGCTGCAGATCCTTTCAGCCACCGGCCTCGACCGAGATTCCTTCCTTGCCGGCGAAGACCGACCGCGCATCTCCGCCGCCATCGAGGCCTTCGCCGGCCTCGGCCGCGAGCATCTGGCAAAGGCGAGGGGGGCAGGGGCGATTGCGCCAGCCGTCTTTCCGGCCTTCCTGCCGGTCACACTGGCCGAGCCGGTGCTCCGCAAGGCGCAGAGGTGGGGCGCCCTGCTGTTCGACCGGCCGCTGCAGCCGCCGCAATGGCGCCGCCAGCTCGCAATGGCGCTGGCTGCATCGCGCAGGAAAATCTGATATCGGTCAAATTCGCGCAAGTCTCGCGCGCTACAAGGTCCTGACCGCTACCCTTTGAACGGAGACTCGGCGTGGGCATTATCGTCTGGTGCGTCCTTTTCGCCATCGTCATTTTCTTTGCCTTCGTGGCAACACGCATGGCTGCGCAAAACAAGGAAGACGGCCTGCACGACACCGGTCTCGCCATCATCGAGTTCGGCCGCGCCTTTCCCAACGAGGCGATCCGCCAGCTGCAGGCGACCGAAAACGGTCAGGCGATCTTCGTGCGCCTCCACGACAACAAGGCCGGGCTGATGCGCAACATGGCGCGCCACTTCTCCTGCCATCTGATCGAGCCCGGCCGTGTGCGCGTGGTAAGCTCGGAGACGGGCAGGGGGCTGGCGATCGAATTTATCGATGCGCCCAGTCACAACGGAAAATTCGAGTTCGCTTCACCGAAGGAGGCTTCCGAAGTTGCGTTGTGGCTGCTCGGCAACTACATCGCCGAGCCGGACAAGGACCTGCCAGCCGGCCATATATCCGCGGCCAACAAGCAGTAGGGCAGGTGCTCAGGCGCTTTCGGCAAAGCTCGGTGTCTGGCCGAGCCAGGCGGCGCAGTCCGCAAGCGCGCGACGCGCGATCAACTGCCGTTTCATGATCGTCTTATCCTTGCCGCGGAAGCGCTTGACGCCTTCGGGCTTGACGATCGAGCCGGGCTCAAGCTCCGGAAACAGCCCGAAATTGATGTTCATCGGTTGGAACGAGCGTTTGCCGGGCTCTTCGTCGGTGACGATGTGGCCGCCGGTGATATGACCGAGCAGCGAGCCGAGCGCCGTTGTCGCCGGCGGCAGCAAGATCGCTTCGCCCTTGCGTTCGGCGGCGGCAAAACGGCCGGCCATCAGCCCGACGCTGGCGCTTTCCACATAACCCTCGCAGCCGGTGATCTGGCCGGCGAAGCGCAGGCCGGGCCGCGACTTCAGCGTCAGCGACGGATCGAGCAGGGTCGGGGAGTTGATGTAGGTGTTGCGATGCAGGCCGCCGAGACGGGCAAATTCGGCATTTTCCAGGCCTGGGATCATCCGGAAGATTTCCGCCTGCGCGCCGTATTTCAGCTTCGTCTGGAAACCGACCATATTGTAGAGCGTGCCGAGCGCATTGTCCTGGCGCAGTTGCACGACGGCATAGGCCTTGACTGTCGGATTATGCGCGTTCGTCAGCCCCATCGGCTTCATCGGCCCGTGGCGCAGCGTCTCACGGCCGCGTTCGGCCATCACCTCGATCGGCAGGCAGCCGTCGAAATAAGGCGTGCCTTCCCATTCCTTGAAGCCGACAGTATCGCCAGCGATCAAAGCGTCGACGAAGGCATTGTACTGCGCCTCGTCCATCGGGCAGTTGATGTAATCCTTGCCAGTGCCGCCGGGGCCGACCTTGTCGTAGCGCGACTGATACCAGCAGATATCCATGTCGATGCTGTCGCGGTAGACGATCGGCGCGATGGCGTCGAAGAAGGCGAGCGAATCCTCGCCCGTTTGCGCCTGGATGGCGCTGGCGAGCGACGGCGCTGTCAGCGGCCCGGTGGCGACGATGGCAAGATCCCAGTCGCGCGGTGGCAGGCCGGTGATTTCCTCGCGCACGACGGTGATCAGCGGATGGTCGTGGATCGCCTTGGTCACGGCTTCGGAAAAGCCATCGCGATCGACGGCCAGCGCGCCGCCGGCCGGCACCTGGTGGCGGTCGGCGGCAGCCATGATCAGCGAGCCCGCCATGCGCATCTCGGCATGGATGACACCGACGGCATTGCTGGTCGCATCGTCGGACCGGAAGGAATTGGAGCAGACGAGTTCGGCAAGACCGTCGCTCTTGTGCGCATCCGTGCCGCGCACGCCGCGCATTTCATGCAAAATGACGGGAACGCCGGAGCTGGCGATCTGCCAGGCGGCTTCCGAACCGGCAAGCCCGCCGCCGACGACGTGAATAGGAGGATAGGAGATCGTGTTCATTCCGGGCTGATATCATGTCGGCAGATGCGATCCAACACCCGGAATCAAAAACGGCGCCCTGATGGCGCCGTCTTGAAGCATCGTGCCGGTTTTCCCGCGATTAGCGGAACGAGCGGGATGCGATGTTACGGATGTCGTAGCGGCTGACGCCGATGTCGGACAAGGTCTGGTTCGACAGGTTGCCGAGTTCGTTGAGTGTACGGCGGTAGCTGAGCCAGCTTTTTGCAATGCGGATCGGGTTCATTGTCATCTTCCTCGAACAAATGTCCGCTTGACGGCGGGATCGCCTGTCTCTCTGCGGTTGATGTTTATATAGGCGAAAACCCTCTCATTGTGCAGTGCAAATAAAAGGCGTCTGCCATGCAAATGTGCAATATGATGCTTGAGAATTAAGCGGTGTACATTTTTTGAGCGGGCTAAGGAACTGGGAAGATCCTGCAACCGAGACGACCGTCGATTGCCGCAAACGAAAACGCCCGCTGCGGTGCAGCGGGCGTTTTAATCTTGGGGGATCTGCTTGGGAGGAAGCAGAAACCTTTGAATTAACGCGAAGAAGCTTCGCGGGCGACGCGATGGATATCCGAACGGTCGATGCCGAGGTCATGCAATTCGCGGTTGGTCATGCGGCCGAGTTCGGTGACCGTCTGACGATACTTGCGCCAATTGTTGAAAGAGCGGGTGATGTTCATGTTAAGCCCCTTTCCGAGGGTTTGATCTGCCAGCAGCCACCCATCGGCGCTGACCTCTATTTGATGACCGCAATATATGTTGCGGCGCGAAGGACGAAAACAGCCAAGTTTTCAGGTCACCTATGCGAGTTATGCAATGCTTTACACAATCTTACCGCAGTCTGGTCAACGAATAGGCAAAGTCACTTGAGCGAATACCCGAGCCTTGAAGTGGCGAAGGGGCTGCGATGAGGAAAACCCGCCTCTGGCGAGTTGGGCGCTGGGCGGGCGGTCCGGTGCCGGTTCGACAAGCTGTCAGTCATTGCGATTGCCCCACGCAAAGCGGCGCGATCACGAATGCGGTGCCACGGCTTGAGGCGAAGAAAAATCCGGTGGATCTTGCTTTCCCGATGGCACAGCGCAGCTAGTATCGGATGTGCTAACGCCTTGAACTTACGCATTATGCTGTCTTCAAATAAAACGCCCGCCGGGGGAGGATCCGGCGGGCGCATTATAGTGACTGGCAACTGGGAGGAGGAGTGTCGCCAGTCTATCGCAGCGCGCTTGGGAGGAGGAGTGCGCGGCTGCGAATCTCGTCACGGATAAAGCAATCCGCGGGCGTCCGGCGGTGCCGGGCCGGCATCCCCGTGCTTCGATATCTGGGTAAATAGTATGACTAATTGATATTTTGCAGTGCAATAATTACATGAGAGATATGCGTAATGTGCATACCTCTTCCTTCATATGCTGATATTAGCAGTTCCGACGTTAGCGCCCGGTTAACATCTGACCCAAGTTAGACCAATGAGGAATTTGCATATTTAGCGCTGAGGCGTTTGCGAAGCTGCCTGCTGCGTCTATAAATGACGGCAGCCGCAGCGCGAGCGTCGCGGAACCGAGGGGTGGAAGCATGTATCGCGGCAGATTGGAGCGGGATCTCTCGCTCTGGGTGGGCAAGGGTCTGCTGGCAAAGGAAACGGCCGGCGCGCTTCTCGCCGAATATGACAGTCGCCCGGCCAGCTTCAGCCTCGGCCGGGTGCTGATGGCGCTGGCGGCGGTGCTGCTTGCTGCGGCCGTTTTGCTGGTTGTCGCTTCCAATTGGGAGGCCATTCCGCGCCTCGTCCGCGTCGGCGCTATCCTCGCCCTGATCTGGGCCGTGCACATTGCCGCCGCCCTGATGCTCGCCCGCGGTGCGGCGGCGGCCGCAGGCGGCTTGTTGGTCATCGGCGCGATGAGCTTCGGGGGCGCCATTTCGCTGGTCGGGCAGATGTATCATCTCTCCGGCGACCAGCAGACGGTGATGTATCTCTGGTTCGCCATCGCGACGATCTCGGCGATTCTGTTCCGTTCGGGCGCGGTGGTGGTCGTTGCGGGCTTTCTCTCCTGGGCGTCCTTCGCCGTTTATCTCGAGAACCATGACACGCATTGGATCGGGCTTGATCCCTGGATGGCGCCGGTCATGGCGGTGATTGTCATTGCGTTGGTGCGTTACACCGGCGCTGCGCGAGCACGTCATCTCGCCTATTTGCTCCTGATCGGCTGGCTTGCATGGCTCTACACGCTCTATGAGCAGATGGCGGTGGCGCTCGCCTTCGCCGTCGGCGGCATGGCGGCCTTCGTGCTGACAGCGTTGCCACATCCCCGTATCGCGCCCCTGGTCAGGAGTGCCGGCGCGGCCCCGGCTTTCTACAGCTTCCTCGTCGCCGCAATCGGCTTCCTGCTCCTGCATATCGAGATTGAGCAGGGATGGCGGCTGGTGGTGCTCGGTCTGGCGACACTTGCCGCCGCCGTGCTGGCGATCGCGCTGCATGGCAGGAACAATGGCGCCGTGCGTTACCTCGCCTATACGACTTTTGCCGCAGAGATGCTCTATCTCGCTTCCGTCACCGTCGGTTCGATCCTCGGCACGTCGAGCCTTTTCCTGTTTTCCGGTCTTGTGGTCGCGTTTGTCGCTTGGATCGTCATTCGGCTCGAGCGGCGCTTTTCGCGGGAGGCGCGCGCATGAGTTCGTGGATGGCAAGGCTGCAGTCCGGCAAGGGCTACCTGCTTTCGGCGGTCATCGTCGCCGGCCTGCAGACCATAATCCTCGGCACGATCATCCAGAGCCGGGCGTCGATTCTCAGCAATGGCGCCGAAGTGCTGCTGAAGACGGCCCCGGTCGATCCGCGCGATTTCCTGCGCGGCGATTATGTCGTCCTGAACTATGATATTTCAACCGTGCCGGTGCAGACGGTTTCCGGCGGCATTCCGGCCGAGCCGGGCGAACGCACGCTATGGGTCCGGTTGAAGAAGCAGGCGGACGGTTTCTGGACGGT
Organism: Rhizobium sp. M10; assembly: GCF_002531955.1. NCBI lineage: Bacteria > Pseudomonadati > Pseudomonadota > Alphaproteobacteria > Hyphomicrobiales > Rhizobiaceae > Rhizobium > Rhizobium sp. M10. The sequence continues at coordinate 114,556 of NZ_NWTA01000010.1, forward strand.
GACCGAATCGTCCTTCCACGCGCTGCCGCCGCAGCCGGAGACGGTGATCCTGCGTAGCCAGCCATTCTATAGTGGCGGATTGGCTGCGGGCGACAGCGTCCGCGTCGAATACGGCATCGAGCGTTATTACGTCCCCGAAGGTCAGGGTAAAGCACTGGAGGAGGCGCGCAATGATGGCAACGTCGCCATAGCGGTGCGCGTTTCAGCGGACGGAAGCGCGCAGATCCGCAGCCTGCTCGTCGATGGCAAGCCGGTTTACGACGAGCCGCTTTACTGATCCCGCAAGCCTTCGGGGCAGGGGCGCTTTTAAGGCGCAAATCCCCTGTCATTTGCCGTTCATTTTTCCTTTGCCTCGACCAAATCGGGTGATATAGAGACGCCGCGCTCCGGAAGGCCTCATGCGCAGGCATAGGCATGCGGTTCTGTGGACGCGGGTATGGTGAAATTGGTAGACACGCCAGATTTAGGTTCTGGTGCCGCAAGGCGTGGGAGTTCAAGTCTCTCTACCCGCACCAGGCTGTTTGCAGGGGGAGACCAAGAACTTGGTTGTCCCCGAATGACCGAAGGTTGTTCCGAATACTCGGAAGTGAGTGCCGTTCCCCTTTTGGCGGAATGATACAGGAATTGGGAAAAGCCACGCGCGGCACGCTGCCGGCGTCGTGCTCATCGAAACGAACGGCGTCTGGGCACGGCCGCCACGACATGAAGGTAGGAAGACATGCAGGTTATCGAAACGCTCGCTGAAGGGCTGAAGCGCGAAATCAAGGTCGTTATCCCGGCCAAGGACATGGAAGACAAGATGAATGAGCGTCTTGCCGATGTGAAGGACAAGATCCGCATCAACGGCTTCCGTCCGGGCAAGGTCCCCGCAGCTCACCTGAAGAAGGTCTATGGCAAGTCGATCATGGCCGAGCTCGTCAACGAGATCGTCCGCGAACAGCCGACCGCCATCCTGTCCAGCCGCGGCGAAAAGTCGGCCACGCAGCCGGAAATCGCCATGACGGAAGACAAGGACGAAGCCGACAAGATCCTCTCCGCCCAGCAGGATTTCGAATTCACGCTTTCCTACGAAGTGCTGCCGCCGATCGAGCTGAAGTCGGTCAAGGGCATCAAGGTCACGCGCGAAGTCATCGACATCTCGGATGACGAAGTCAACGAGCAGGTCCTGAAGGTTGCCGAAAGCGCCCGTTCCTACGAGAGCAAGACCGGCAAGGCCGCCAACGGCGACCGCGTCACCATGGATTACGTCGGCAAGGTCGACGGTGAAGCCTTCGAAGGCGGCACCGACCAGGGCGCCGAGCTGGTAATCGGTTCCGGCCGCTTCATCCCCGGCTTCGAAGACCAGCTCGTCGGCGTCAAGGCCGGCGAAGAGAAGACCATCACCGTAACCTTCCCGGCCGACTATCCGGCCAAGAACCTCGCTGGCAAGGAAGCGACCTTCGACATCACGGTCAAGGACGTTGCAGCGCCTGGCAAGGTCGAGATCAACGACGAACTCGCCTCCAAGCTCGGCATTGAATCCGCCGACCGCCTGAAGGAGATCGTCCGCGGCCAGATCGAATCGCAGTATGGTTCGCTGACCCGTCAGAAGCTGAAGCGTCAGATCCTCGACCAGCTCGACGAGATGTACAAGTTCGACACTCCGTCTTCGCTCGTCGACGCCGAATACAACGGCATCTGGAGCCAGGTGAACAACGACCTCGCTCAGTCCGGCAAGACCTTCGAGGACGAAGACACGACCGAAGAGAAGGCACGTGAGGAATACAAGACGCTCGCCGAGCGTCGCGTCCGCCTTGGCCTCGTTCTCTCCGAAATCGGCGAAAAGGCCGGCGTCGAAGTGACCGAAGACGAAATGCAGCGCGCCATCTACGATCAGCTGCGCCAGTATCCCGGCCAGGAAAAGCAGATCCTCGAATTCTTCCGCAGCCAGCCGGGTGCGGCCGCTTCGATCCGCGCACCGATCTTCGAAGAGAAGGTCATCGATCATCTGCTGAGCGAAATCGACGTCACCGACAAGAAGGTGACGAAGGAAGAGCTGCTCGCCGAGGAAGAAGGTGAAGCCAAGGCCGAGACCAAGAAGGCCGCGCCGAAGAAGAAGGCTGCCGCCAAGACCGAAGCCGCCGAGGCTGGCGAAGGCGAGGAAGCCGCTCCGAAAAAGAAGGCTGCTCCGAAGAAGAAGGCTTCCGAGGACAGCGCCGAATAATCGCTTCCCGGTTCAGACGTTTGAAAGGCCCCGCCATCGTGCGGGGCCTTTTCTTTTTCGACCATCCGGCCTTTCATGGTTTATCGCAGCAACAAATAGTTGAAATAAAGTATAATTCGATGCAGATTTGTTGATGGTTGGAGGGACCTGAAAATGACTGCAAAATACGACATGAAGAAATTGGTGGAGGAAATCTATGCTGTGCGCGACCGCGGCGATATCGAGGGCACGCTGGCGCTGATCGGAGAGGATTGCACTTTCCGGATGGCTGGCAATACACGGCTGGCGCCTTTTTCGACTGAATTGGGCGGCCATGCCTTTCGCCAGGTGATAGCGCAGCTCATCACCGTGTGGGATCTATCCAAGATCAGTACGACCGGCATCCATGTGGACGAGGATGCGCAGATCGTCTTTGCCCACCGCGAAGGGGAAGTCACACATATCCCGTCCGGCGTGAGCTTCCACACGGAATTCGTCGACAAGATCCATTTCAGGGACGGGAAACCGGTCAAGATCGTCGAATTTGTCGACACGCTACAGGTGGCCGAGACAACCCGGATAATCCAGGTCGCTTAAGCTGCCACCAGAGCGCCTTGCACCAACCTTGCTTCAAGCGAGGCGCTTGAGCGGGAACTGTGGCTCAATGCCGTGTCAGCTCCGCGACTTTCCGGACATGGCTGACGGCCGCGGCCCCACCGGCGGTTTTGGTGAAGAGGCTGAGCGTCTCTTCCTCGTCGTCCGCGACGGGTGTCAGGGCCTGATCCGTGTAGCTCTTCGACTTGGCATCCCGTGAAATCAGAAAGGCCGAAATCGTCAGGCCGATGATCGTGCCGGCGAGCGAAACATGTTTGCTCACGGTTTCCCAGGCAAAGCGCGGCCAGAAGACCAGCGGATTTTCACGCGGCAGTTCGGGGCGCCGCTCCGACGGCGTCTTCAGGCGCAGGAGGCCGCTTTGCAGCGGATGCACGTTTTCCAGCGGCACGGTGGTCGCGAAGGAGACGAGAACCTTGACGAGCCTTGCGAGCGGCACGCCGGTCGCCACGGCCCGTCGCAGCAGCGTCTTCATATGGTCAGGCGAATAATAGAGCGACCATGCCTCGTGGTAGATGTCTTCCCACTGCTGCTTGCTCATCTTGGGGTGCGCAGTGCAGACATGTTCGACATCGTAAATGTTGAGATCGCCGTCCATCTCGACGCCCTTCTTCCACAGGACCTGATGGTCCTCGGAACCCGGCAGCGGTGTCAGGATGAAGAATTCGATGACGTCGAGCGGCAGCTCTTCCTGAATGATCGCGATATCGCGGCGGATCGATTCCGGCGTATCGGCCGGGAAGCCCAAGATATAACCGGCCAGCGTCATGATGCCCTCAGCCTTCCAGGCGAGCAGCATCTTGCGGTATTCGGTGATCTTGTTCTGGTTCTTCTTGGCGGCGGTCAGATTATCAGGATTGACGTTTTCGAGGCCGATGAAGACGCGGGTGACGCCGGCGCGCCGGGATTTCTCGATGAAGTTCGGAATCTTGTGGCAGAGCGTATCGACCTGGATCATCAGGCCGAGCGGAATGCCGTCCCGCTCCTTGAGCTCGATCAGCCGATCGAAGATCGCCTCCCAATCCTTGTTGCGGGCGAAATTATCGTCGGTAATGAAGAATTTATGGATGCCCTGCGCCCAGTTCATCCGCACCAGCTTTTCAACATCGTCGGCGGAGCGGAAGCGCGACTTGCGCCCCTGGACGTTGATGATGGTGCAGAACGAGCACTGGTAGGGACAGCCGCGGCCGGCATCGAAGCTGGTGCTGAGGCCGAGCGTGCGCTGGATATTGTCCTTCGGCAGGAAGGGAACCGGCGTACCGCCGATGCCGGGAAGGTCGTTCATGAAGTTATAGAGCGGCTTCAGTTCGCCGCTAGCGGCGTCACGCAGCACCATGTCCAGCCGCCCCTCGGCCTCGCCGGCGAACATCGAGATGCCCATGTCGCGGCAGGCGTCGAGCCCGACCGCCTTGCCGTCGAGCATCGACAAGCAACCGGAGACATGAAAGCCGCCCATCGAAACCGGCAGGCCGGCATCACGGAAGGGGCGGGCGATATCGAGCGCGCGCGGATATTGGTTCGACTGGACGCCGACCAGTGCGACCATGCCGAAATTGCCGTGGCGCTTGAACTGGGCGAGCAGCCGGGGGAAATCGATGCGCGTATTGGTCTCGTCGATCACGGTGATGTCGATCGCCGTATCGGGCCCGAGCACCTGGCGCTCGGCGCATTCGGCGGCGATGCCGTAGAGGGCCGCAAGCGAATTCGAGGGGATCATCGCCCGCCACCAGCGGATGACGTAACCGTCATCGTCATAATGCGACGGCTTGATCAGGATCAGCTGAAAACGTCTGCGAGCGGCTTCCAAAGCATGGGACAAGAGTATCTATCTTTCTCTAGAAACGTCTGCCCGGAGGCAAAATGGAGTTGAGAGCACAAATCAGGCACGGCGTATCGATGCGATTGATCAGGGTTTAAACTAAGGCGTAAAAATCGGGGGTGCGCGCAAAAGTTTCGTGCAGCCCATCCTTCCTCAATATACTACCCGACATCGAGCAGCAATGCGCGGTGGTCGGAGACCTCGGGCGCCTCGACCACCTCGAACCTGCCAACCTTGACCCCCGGCGTGACCAGCATGTAGTCGGCAAAGCGGCCTTGCTTCAGATAGTGAGAGGTCCGCGTATCGACAAGGCCGTTTCCGGTGACGAGATCGGAAAGGCCCAATCGAGCGAGGACCTCAAAGGTCGCGCTGTCGGGCAGCACGTTGAAATCGCCGCAGACCACGAGCCCTTCGCCGCCGGGCCAGACCCGTTTGACGAGCCCGGCCAGCGCCAAAGCCTGCTCTTCGCGCGCCGCCGTATCGCCCTTGCCGGCAGGATCGCGCAGACCATGCATATGGGCGATGGTAATCGCGGAAGCGTCTGCATGGCTGAAGAGACGGATGCAATGCGCGTTTCGCGGGCGGGGATGTTCGCCCCAGCCGCCGGCGGAAAAACTGCCATGCACGAAGTCGATCGCCTGGGCGATGACGGAATGCGATTTGCGCACGAAGGTCGCCAGCCCGAATTCGGCGACAATGGCAGCGTCGCCGTCGAAGAGCACGCCTCTCGATGTCGGGCAGAAGAAGCCGTCATGGCCGGGCAGGGCGGCGCTGATCTCCGCAAACAGGTTGGCGCGCTGCGGCAATTCCAGCCCCGCATCGCGATAGATCGACCATCCGGAACCAGGATCCGGCGCCCGCAGCACCTCCTGCAGGCATAGCACGTCAGGATCGGCCTGCCTGACATAGTCGATCAGCGCCTCATGCAGCCTGCCGCCCCATGCGTTCAGCGAAATGATGCGCAATGTCTTCGGCTCCCTTGGGTGGCCGGATGGAGATGGCTGCCCTGTCGCTGTGCGCCTACAATTCCGACTTGATGTCGCCCATCCGGTTCCAGGCGTCGAGGCCGGCGATCTTGTAGGCTTCGGCGAGCGTCGGATAATTGAAGGTGTTTTCGACGAAATATTCGACCGTGCCTTTGAGGTTGAGCACCGCTTGGCCGATATGCACCAGCTCGGTGGCGCCTTCGCCGACGATATGCACGCCGAGCAGGCGGCGCGTCTTCAGCGAGAAGATCAGCTTCAAAAGCCCGGTGTCGAGGCCCATGATATGGCCGCGCGAGGTCTCGCGGAAGCGGGCGATGCCGCATTCATAGGGAATGCCGCGCTCCTTCATCTCTTCTTCGGTCAGGCCGCAGGTCGAAATCTCCGGCACGGCATAGATGCCGTAGGGGAAATATTTCGGCGGCTCCTTGGCGACCGCGCCGATCGCCACGCGGGCGGCGATCCGGCCCTGCTCCATCGAGGTCGAGGCGAGGCTCGGAAAGCCGACGACGTCGCCGGCGGCGTAAACGTTCGGAACCGAGGTCTGAAACGTCTCGGGATTGACCTTGAGACGGCCGCGGTTGTCGGCCTCGAGGCCGATCGCCTCAAGGTTCAGCGTGTCCGTCGCCCCCATGCGGCCGGCCGCAAAGAGCACCATGTCGGTCGTCAGACGCCGGCCGCTGTCGAGCGTCAGTTCGACCTTGCCGTTATCGAGCGTCTCGACCTTGTCGGCCTTCTGGCCGAGCAGCAGTTTCATGTTGCGGTCGCGCAGCTGATAGGTGAAGTCCTCGATGATTTCCTTGTCGATGAAGTCGAGCATCGTCGCCTTCGGGTCGATCACGGTGACGGCGGTGTCGAGTGCGCTGAAGATCGTTGCATATTCGATACCGATGACGCCTGCACCGATAACGATCATCGAGCGCGGCAGCTCCTGGATGTCGAGCAGCTCATCGCTGTCGAGAACGGTCTTGCCGTCGAAAGGAATGTAGTCCGGGCGGAACGGCTTGGTGCCGACGGCGAGCAGCACGCTGGCGGCGCTGACCTGGGTGACCTCGCCGTCATCCTTGATCACCTGCAGCGTTGAAGCATCGACGAAGCTCGCCTTGCCGCGAATATGGTGCACGCGGTTGCGGGCAAACTGGTGCTCGAGGACCTCGACCTCGTGGTCGAGGGTAATCAGCAGGCGGCGGCGCAGGTCTTCGGCGCTGATCTCCTGCTTGACGCGGTAGGATCGGCCGTAAAAGCCGCGTTCCCGCCAGCCGGAGAGATTGAGCGCGGTCTCGCGCAGCGTCTTCGAGGGGATGGTGCCGGTATGAACGGACACGCCACCGACGCGCTTGCCCTGCTCGATGACGAGCACTTTCTTGCCGAGTTTCGCAGCCTGGATCGCGCCGCGGCGCCCTGCGGGACCGCTACCCACCACAACGAGATCGTACTGAAACATCCTCTAGCCCCGGATTGGAATGGAATCATTTGCGACAAAAATGTCGCCCCTCATCGGTAGCCGGTCAATGTTACAGATTGTTTTACGACCATTGATTCCGCCGGACCTGTGTTTTTCAGATCAGCTTCAGCCCTTTCAAGCTGATATGGCCGTCCTTGCCGATGATGATGTGGTCGTTGACGATGATATCAAGGGCATAAGCCGCGTCGATGATTACTTTCGTCATATCGATGTCAGCGCGCGACGGCTTTTCATGCGCGGGTGATGTAATCCGCGGAAATATCGCCCACCCTGGTAACGCCGAGCAACGCCATATTGCTATGCAGTTCCGCCTTCAGGATATCCGCCGCCTTCAGCACGCCCGGCAGCCCCGCGACGGCTGCGGCATAAAGGAACGGCCTGCCCACGAACACGAAACAGGCCCCGAGCGCCAGCGCCTTCATGATATCAGTTCCACGCCTGATGCCGCCGTCGACCATGACGGCGATGCTGTCTCCGACACGTGCCGCAATTTCCGGGAGGACCTGAAGGGGAGATGCGGTGCCGTCGAGCTGGCGGCCGCCATGATTAGAGACGATCACGCCATCCGCCCCCGTATCGGCCGCCCGTGCCGCGTCGTCGGGATGCATGATCCCCTTGACCACGAGCTTGCCGGACCACCTCTTGCGGATCTGCTCCAAATGGGCCCAGTTGAGATGGTCGCGCCTGCCGAAATCGCGCATGACGTTGGAGGAGATGATCGGCGCGCCTCTTGTGGCATAGGAATTCTCAAAATGCGGAATGCCGTGCCGGGCGATCGTGCGCAGGAATGTACCGGTGCTCCAGCGAGGGTGCGAGATGCCCTGCCATGCCAAGCGGAGACCGGGACGCAAAGGCGTCGAAAATCCAGCCCTGACATTGTTTTCGCGGTTGGGCAGCGTGGCCGTGTCCACGGTCAGCAGGAGCGTGCCGATGCCGGCCGCAGCGACGCGATCGATGAGAGCATCGATACGATCGGGTTCGCCGGGCAAATAGGCCTGAAACCATGCTTGTGGCGAGGCCGCAGCGATCTCTTCCAGGGGGATGAGTGACGAACCGCTTATGATCATCGGGATTCCCGATTGGTCCGCGCCTTGCGCGAGCGCGATGTCCCCCCGATAGGCCATCAGCGCGCTGATCCCCATCGGCGCGATCCCGAACGGCACGGCATAAGTTTTGCCGAAGAGGCTCGTCGCGGTGCTGCGCGTCGAGACGTCCCGAAGCACACGCGGCCGGAAGGCGTAGGCCTGGAAGGCCTCTGCGTTATGCCGCAGCGACGCATTGGTCTCGGTCGCGCCGGCGATGTAACCGAACAGCGGCTTCGGCAGATGTCGCCGCGCCTTGATTTCAAAGTCGTCGAGGCAAAGCACGTCGCGGCAGAGCCGGGTCGATCGATCAGTGTTACCGCTGCGGATCGTCATGAGCTTTATCTTCTCGGTATCCCCGGCGGGCATTTGTTCAGCGAATGGGGCGCAGATTGCATACAATCGCGCGTCACCCACTGCTGTCAACTCCAGCCTTGCTCAATCTCCGCTCGCCTCAAATGCTATCTTGCGGCCTCGCGGGATCGGCGGTATCGCGAGAACAGGGCGTGATATTGTCGGCATGCCGGGCTCTGCATCTCGTCGGCGATCAGCCCCAGTGCTTTTCAGCTCAGCTTCAGCCCCTTGAGGCTGACGTGATAGGTCCGCCTGACAGCGAGGAAAGTTGCGTTGCGAGAGTGTCAATGACGACACGCAAACGCATGGGGACGTATGGTGCGGTTGGCCAGACCGCATAGGTGTCGAGGCTGCGCGAGGAATATTGCTTGAGAATGGGGATCACCCGTCCAGCCTCGATATGATCTTGAACAAGCCAGCCCGGCAGGGAGGCAATGCCTATGCCACGCACCGCCGCATCGACGATGGCTTCCTGGTTATCGAATTGCAGCCGCCACTTGAGGCGCGGTTCGGTTTCCACGCCATTCGCATCGATCAAAGGCCACGGAAAAGGCTGTTCGTTGCGCCAGTAGACCAGGGCTTCATGCTCGCCCAGGCTTTCGATATCTACCGGTTCGCCATGCTTAGCGAGATAGGACGGCGCTACACATACGACCTTGCTCTGAGTGAATATCCTTCGACTGCTCAGTCCCTTGCTGTCGCCGGGCGTATGATTGCGAATTGCAAGATCAAAGCGCTCCCCAATGAGATCAACGACAGAGTCACTGAAGCGCAGATCGAGTTCGAGAGCCGGGTGCTGTTGGGCCAGGTCGAGAAAGATCGGTTCAGCGCAGTATCGGCCAAACAATACAGGCATCGTGACTTTCAGCTTGCCTCCGACTTCACGTCTTCCTGATTCCAGCAGGACTTCTCCCGCTCGAAGCTCTTCCAGGGCACGCAGACACCGCTCGTAGTAGACTTGGCCGTCCTCTGTGAGACTCAAGCTGCTTGTCGTCCGATGAAACAGGCGGACGCCCAAGCGCGCCTCCAAACGCGCAATTGTTTTGCCCACCGCGGAGCGCGAAAGCGCCAGTCGCTCAGCCGCACGCGCGAACCCTCCGGCTTCAACCGCTTCCACAAAGACCGGGACACCATCCAGACTGTTTCGCACCAAGTGCTCCTGTAGAATTTTTCGCTACATCTTGAGGACAAAATATCGCCCAATGTAAACCTTGAAGCGACACTACAGTGCGACGATTATAAATGCCAGATGGCATCGAGGCAGAGCTTCGTTGCGATTTTCAAAGAGCAACGGAAGAACAGATGCAGATAGCGATCGTATACGACAGCCAGATGGGGCACACCGCCAAGCAAGCACAGTCGGTAGCCGAGGGTGTCGGGTTAGTCCCGGGCGCCGAGGCGAGACTGCTCCCGGTCACCGATGGCATTCCTTGGGACTACCTGGAAACCTGTGATGCGATCATCTTTGGCTCCCCCACCTTCAACGGCTCGCTTTCAGCTCGCCTGAAACAGTTCATGGAGGATTCGAGCAAGCCGGCCTACGTCACCAAGGCGTGGCGCAACAAAATAGCCGCAGGGTTTGCGAACTCGGGCGCTCCATCGGGCGACAAGCTTAGTACTTTGATTTCGATGGCGCTCTTCGCCGCCCAGCATGCCATGATCTGGGTTGGTGTAGACCAGTTTGCGAGCCTCAGTCGCGAAGAGGACAACTACCTCGGCGGTTGGCTAGGCGCGATGGCGCAGTCCAACTACTTGGAGCCCCCGGAACTTAGCCCCGGCGCCCCCGACCTGCGGACTGCGGTCAAGCTCGGCAAGCGCGTAGCCGAAATCGCCAAGTTTTTCCAGGCAGGCCGAGCAGCGCTGCAGCCGGCGTAAGCCAATCGAAAAGCTGCCTTGAGTGCACGCTCACCCTTTGTTTCTCGCGCCCGGCAAGCCTTCAACACAATCAAATGCAGGCACTATGCCTGAGGAGAGATAGATGCGGAAAGTTGTACTCAAAGAATTCGGTGGCCCCGAGCAGCTAATTGTCGAGACCGCCGAGGACCTGCATCCTGGTCCCGGCCAGATCCTGGTCGATGTCGAAGCCGCCGGGATCAATTACCTTGACCTCACGCAACGCAGCGGCGCATCGCGAGTGCATCTTATCGAGCTTCCAACCGTGCTGGGTCTGGAAGGCGTCGGCCGCGTGCGGGCGTTGGGCGATGGTGTCGCGGCATCTTCCGGCATCAAGGTGGGCACTCGCGTTTCCTGGATGGATGCACGCGGCTCCTATGCGAGCCAGGCGGTCGTTCCCGCCGAACGGGCGATCGCGATCCCGGATAGCTTCACCATCAGCGAAGGTCTGCTGTTCCAGGCCATGACCGCCCATTATCTGGTTCACGAATACCGGGGCATCCAGCCGGGTGATCGCGTACTGGTCCATGCGGCTGCAGGGGGACTGGGGCAGCTTCTCGTCCAGTGGTTCAAGCATCTAGGCGCCTGGGTCGTTGGTACGACTTCCAGCGACCGCAAGGCGGAGATCATCCGCGCGCTGGGAGCCGACGCCGTGATCGTCTACGGCGACGATTACGATTTCGTCGATCAGGTTGCGAAACTCACGGGCGGCAAGGGCGTGGATCTGGCGATTGACAGCTTGGGCGAGAAGACGCTTCTCAAGACGGTCGCGACGCTCGCTGGTGGTGGAACCGTCGTGGCGATCGGTGCTGCCTCCGGACCTATTCCATCGATCAATCCGACAGCGCTTACCCAGCGTGGCCTACGCCTCGCGGGGGGATCGGTGTTCTCCTATGTCGCCGATCCCGGCGAGTTGCAAGAGCGGGCTTCGGATGTGATCGCGGCCGTTCAGGCAGGATGGCTGAAGCTGGACGAAGCGACCAGTTATCCGCTGGATCGCGCCGCGGCTGCACACCAGGACATCGAGAGCCGGCGGGCGAAGGGCAAGCTTTACCTCATTCCCTAAGCCGATCGCGACACGCGGGTAAGAGGCCGATGGCCCGTCCATCGGTCCTCCCGACTACCGGAAGCAACCTCACCCTCGTGTGACAAGGAGAGAAATCATGCGCAAACTACTTCTCGCGGCGGCGATCGCCTTAACGACTTTCGCAACGTTCAGTCTGGCTCAACCGGCTGTGGCCGCCGAAACAGGCCCGGCGGCGGAGGAGCAGGCAATCCGCGGTATTCATGAACGCATGGCCGGACTGGTCCAAGCTCGGGATGCGGGTGCGATCAAGCAACTTTATGCAGGCGACGCCGTGCTCATGGCGCCCGGCGAAAAGGCGGTCGTGGGCAACGAAGCGATTGGTGCACGATGGGCCCGCCAATTCGGACTGCAAGATCTCAAGTTCAGCTTGCGCACGGAGCAATTGATCGTCTCCGCGTCGGGGGATCTCGCGCATGATCGCGGAACCTATGATTTCGCGGCGACCCTCCGGCAAAGCCCGATCAACGACACGGGCAAGTATGTTCTCGTCTGGCAGAAGATCGATGGCCAGTGGAAAATCATCGCCGACATCTTCAACAGCGATCCGGCTCCCGCGGCGAAATAATCAGGGGGGCCTCCGGAGCCGACCTTAAGGCACCGGCGATCCGCTCTGGCGAGGAAGCATCTTTGTTCGCTCCGGGAGGTGGTCGTACTTCTCCAGCGAAGTCTCGCAGCACGAATGGGGAAATGTACCGTCGACGGCGGGCATCGCGCGGACAGGCCGTGACATTGTCGGCAGGCCGGGCTCTGCATCCCGTCGGCGATCAGCCCCAGTGCTTATCAGATCAGCTTCAGCCCCTTGAGGCTGACGTGGCCGTCCTTGCCGATGATGATGTGGTCGTGGACGGTGATGTCGAGCGCCTTGGCGGCCTCGATGATCACCTTCGTCATGTCGATGTCGGCGCGTGAGGGTGTCGGGTCGCCGGACGGGTGGTTGTGGACGAGGATGATCGCTGTTGCCGAAAGCTCGAGCGCGCGCTTGACCACTTCGCGCGGATAAACCGGCGTATGGTCGACCGTGCCGCGGCCCTGCACCTCGTCGGCGATCAGAACATTGCGCTTGTCGAGGAAGAGAATGCGGAATTGTTCGCGGGTCTCGTGCGCCATGGCGGCGTGGCAGTATTGAATGACCGAGGACCAGGAGGAGAGTACCTGTTTGCTTCTGATCTCGCTTTTCAGCGTCCGGTGGGCCACGGTCGAGATCAGTTTCAGGTCGAGGGCTACAGTCTCGCCGACGCCCTTGACCTCGGTCAGCAGCGCCGCCGGCGCGCCAAAAACGCCGGAAAGCGAGCCGAAGCGTTCGATCAGCGCCTTGGCGATCGGCTTGGTGTCGCGCCGAGGGATCAGGCGGAAAAGCAGGAGCTCGAGGATTTCATAATCGGCAAGCGCCGTGTCGCCCTGCTCGCGGAAGCGGTCACGCAGTCGCTCGCGATGACCGTGGTAATGTTCCGGTCCGGAGAGCGAGGCGGGCAGGGCGGCCCGGGCATTCGGCACAGTTGGGTTGTGCGGCCGGCCGCCGAAGAACGAACGTTCGTCGGCAACAGGCTCTTCGGTTGCGAAAGGCAGCTCGTCGTCGGAAGATGTCGCAGCTGGCCTCTTCGCCATCGGTCACCTGGCAAGCGACGGCAGTCCGGGCCGGTCGAGCCCAGCAGGTGACAGCGTGAAGATTTCGCAGCCGTCGGCGGTAACGCCGACCGTATGTTCGTATTGCGCCGAAAGCGAGCGGTCGCGGGTCACCGCCGTCCAGCCGTCGGCCAGCACCTTCACATGCGGCCGGCCGAGATTGATCATCGGCTCGATGGTGAAGATCATGCCCTCGCGCAGCTCCGGCCCCTCGTTGGCGCGGCCATAATGCAGGATATTCGGCGAATCATGGAACAGCCGGCCGACGCCATGGCCGCAGAAATCGCGCACCACCGAACAGCGCTCGGCCTCCGCATAGGTCTGGATCGCTTCGCCGATCGCGCCGGTGCGGGCGCCGGGCCTGACCGCGGCAATGCCGCGCATCAGTGATTCATAGGTCACTTCGAGCAGTCGCTCGGCGGCCCGCTTGACCGTGCCGACGGGATACATCCGGCTGGAATCGCCATGCCAGCCGTCGAGCACGAAGGTGACGTCGATATTGACGATATCGCCTTCACGCAGCGGCTTGTCGTTGGGGATGCCGTGGCAGACGACGTGATTGATCGAGGTGCAGGTCGACTTGGTATAGCCGCGATAGTTCAGCGTCGCCGGATAGGCGCCGTGATCCATGCCGAAATCGAAGACGAACCGATCGATCTCATCGGTTAGCAGGCCGGGCTTGACGATATCGGCCAGCGCATCGAGGCAGCGGGCGGTCAGCTGGCATGCCTTGCGCATGCCGTCGAATGCTTGCGTGTCGTAAAGCCGGATGGCGCCGGTGTTCTTCGGCGGCGCGGAAGAGGCTTCGATATAGTTCACCATTGCAGGGCCTTAGCGGAGAATATTAGCTTTGTTCATAATGCAGCTATGACGGGTTCGTCCATCGCGATCAACTGTCGGGGCGAGATTTCTGAAGCGATTTGGCCGCCTCCCGCAGCCATTGCCCGCCGAATTATTCGTGCCGAACGAAATATCCACAATCTTCCCAAAGGGATAGGATTGATTGGATGAAACCTCCCCGCTACTCACCGCTTGGTGACAGCGGGGAAGGGTCGGTCATGCTGAATGAAGCGGTAAATCTTGAGAGTTCGCCCGGCGCCGAGGCGGCGCCGGAACGGCGAGTGCGCGATCGCGGCGCCACCGAGCGCGCCATCCTTGCCGCCGCCAAGAGCCTGTTGGCGGAAGAAGGCTTCCAGAATTTCGGCATCAATGCCGTCGCCCGCCGCGCCGGTTGCGACAAGCAGCTGATCTACCGCTATTATGGCGGCCTTGACGGTCTGGTCGAGGCGATCGGCGCCGATCTCGGCACATGGGTGAGGGATCGCATTCCCGAAGATGCCGGCGGCATGTTCCTGCTCACCTACGGCGATCTGATGGAGCGGCTGGCGCTGCTTCTGCTCGACGCCTTGAAAAATGATCCGCTGATGCGCCGCATCCTCGCCTGGGAGGTCTCGGAAAATACCGAGCAGGTGAGGCGGCTGTCCGAGGCTCGTTCGAAGGCTCTCGCCCTGTGGCTGGATCGCATGCGCGGCTCGCTGGCGCCGCCGAAGGGTGTGGACGCGACCGCCGTCAACGCCGTCGTCATCGCAGCAATCCAGCATCTCGTGCTTGCCGCCGCCGCCGGCGGCCAATGCGCCGGCCTGTCGCTCAAGACAGCAAAGGATTGGGAGAAGGCGGCGACGGCGCTGAAGCGTCTCGTGCGCGGCGTCTATGGCTGACATTCGCGTTATCCACAGGAGGCGGGCCGGCGTTAACCTTAACGAATGGTTTACGTTGCGTGGGGCGGGTTAAGCCGACACTGTGCCATCAGCAGAGATGGTACGAGTGAGAGTCCCGAGTTGACATCCGTGGGAAGCAAGATCGCCAAAGCCGCCTTTCTGGTGACGGCAGTGATGTTCTTCGCAATCCTGGCGCTGGATATTGCAATTCCGACGCTGGTGCTTTGCATCATGGCATTGTCGACGTGGTTGGTCTCCCTCGATCTGCCCGTCGCGCGCAAGCATGGAGGAGAGGCCGCATGAAGTGGTTTCTGATCTTCTGGGCCGGCCCCATCGTCTTTCTGGGCGGATGGTACTGGCTCTCCTATTACGACATCAATTTCGGCTTCCTGATGCTGACACGACAGATTCATGACCTGACGTTCCAGATCTACGGCGAGGCGCTCGGCATGCCGCCGGAGGCTATCCCGCCCCTCGTTGCCCGGGCCATCGCCGTCGACAGTCTCATCGTCTTCGCCCTCCTTGGCTTCAGAAAGCGCAAATCGATCCTAGCCTGGTGGCAGACGCGTCAGGCGCTGAATTCCTCTCCATCAGATCTTGCCAGCAAGGAAAGCCTGTCGAGCGCGCCCTGAAGGATGAAGCTGGCCGCCGCCGAATCGATCCGTTCGGCGCGTTTGGCGCGCGAGACGTCCATTTCGAGCAGCGTCCGTTCGGCTGCGACGGTCGAAAGCCGCTCATCCCAATAGACGAAGGGCAGCGCCGTCTTCTGCTCCATGTTGCGCACGAAGGCGCGCGTCGCCTGCACGCGCGGGCCCGCCGATCCGTCCATATTTATCGGCAGGCCGATCACGAAGCCCGCGACCTTTTCCGTTGCCGCGAAATCCATGAGCGCCTGCGCATCGATGGTGAATTTGACACGGCGGATCACCGGCCGTGGCGTGGCGAACCGCCGCCCGAGGTCGGACATCGAAAGCCCGATGGTCTTGGTGCCAAGATCGAGGCCGGCGATCGCCTGCCCGGGGGCAAGAATCCGGGCCATTTCCTCGATCGTCAACACCGTCATTGCCGTTTCATCCCGTCAAAAGAAATTGAAGTCGCCGCCGCTTTTCTTCGCCGGCGCATGAGATATGTCCTTACCATCGAAAACAGATTTTGCATCACGTAAGGAGAGATTTCATGAAGATCACCTGGCTTGGCCATTCCGCCTTTCGCATCGACACCGGAAAGGCGAAGATTCTGCTCGACCCGTTCCTCAATCATAACGCTTCCTTTGCCGGCCAGGACATCAAGGATGTTTCTTCAGGCGTCACCCATATCCTGCTGACGCACGGCCATGGCGACCATGTCGGCGATGCGGTCGCGCTCGCCAAGGAAACCGGCGCCGTCGTTCTCGCCAATGCCGATCTCGCCGCCTGGCTGGGTTCCAAGGGCGTCGACAGGATCGAAATGGGCAATACCGGCGGCACGATCACCTTCGGCGGCTTCTCGGCGACCTTCACCAATGCGCTGCATTCCTCCGCCCAGATCACTGAGGACGGTGTCTCGCATGCGCTTGGCAATGCCAACGGCCTGATGCTGCATTTCGACGACGAAGCCTCGATCTTCGCCATGGGCGACACCGACATCTTCTCCGACATGGGGCTGATCAACGAACTGCACCAGCCCGATATCGGTTTCGTGCCGGTCGGCGACCGCTTTACCATGGGCGGCGCGGTAGCCGCACTCGCCTGCCAGCGTTATTTCAGCTTCAAGACCGCGATCCCCTGCCATTTCGGCACCTTCCCGATCATCGATCAGACTGCCGATAAGTTCATTGACGGCATGGAGGGATCGAAGACGCAGGTGAAGGCGCTGAAGCCTGCCGAGAGCCTGTCGATCTGACGAAACCCCGTTGCACCGGGCGGACATGGCCTTTATAGCGGGTAGGAAAAATCCTATCCGGAGAATGCCATGTCCGTCGATCTTGCCACCGTGAAGCGCGTCGCCAAACTTGCCCGTATTGCCGTCTCCGAGGACGAGGCAAATCGCATGGTCGGCGAGCTGAACGGCATCCTGGGCTTCGTCGAGCAGCTCTCCGAAGTCAATGTCGACGGCGTCGAAGCGATGACCTCGGTCACCCCGATGGCAATGAAGAAGCGGACCGATGCGGTGACCGATGGCAACAAGGCCGCCGATATCGTCGCCAACGCGCCGGTCACCGACCACAATTTCTTCCTGGTGCCGAAAGTCGTCGAATAGGGCTCGAACGCCTCTTTCCGACCCTGTTGCCATTTTAAAGATCTGAAGCGAAAACACGATGAGCGAACTCACCAGCCTGACCATTGCCGAAGCCCGCCGGAAGCTGCGTGCCAAGGAAATCACCGCACTCGAACTCACCGACGCTTATATCTCGGCGATCGATGCGGCCAATGAGCGGCTGAACGCCTATGTGAAGGTCACGCCGGATCTGGCCCGCGTCATGGCCAGGAAATCGGACGAGCGCATCGCCGCCGGCACGGCCGGCGAGCTGGAAGGCATTCCGCTCGGCATCAAGGATCTCTTCGCCACCGTCGGTGTCCACACCCAGGCTTGCAGCCATATCCTCGACGGCTTCGAGCCGCGGTATGAATCAACCGTCACCCAGAACCTTTGGGACGACGGCGCCGTTATGCTCGGCAAGCTGAACATGGACGAATTCGCCATGGGCTCGTCCAACGAGACCTCCTATTACGGCCCGGTGATCAATCCCTGGCGGGCTGAGGGCTCCAACCAGCAGCTCGTTCCGGGCGGCTCCTCCGGCGGCTCCGCCGCAGCCGTCGCCGCGCATCTTTGCGCCGGCGCCACCGCGACTGATACCGGCGGCTCGATCCGCCAGCCCGCCGCCTTCACCGGTACCGTCGGCATCAAGCCGACCTATGGCCGCTGCTCGCGCTGGGGCACCGTGGCTTTCGCCTCCTCGCTCGATCAGGCCGGCCCGATCGCCCGCGACGTGCGTGATGCCGCGATCCTCTTGAAGTCGATGGCAAGCGTCGACGCCAAGGACACGACCTCGGTCGATCTGCCCGTGCCGGACTACGAGGCCGTCCTCGGCCAGTCGCTGAAGGGCATGAAGATCGGCATCCCGAACGAATATCGCGTCGACGGCATGCCTGAGGAGATCGAGACCCTGTGGCGCCAGGGCATTGCCTGGCTGAAGGATGCCGGCGCCGAGATCGTCGATATTTCGCTGCCGCATACCAAATATGCGCTTCCGGCCTATTACATCGTCGCCCCCGCCGAGGCCTCCTCGAACCTGGCGCGCTACGACGGCGTGCGCTACGGCCTGCGCGTCGACGGCAAGGATATCGTCGACATGTACGAGAAGACGCGCGCCGCCGGCTTCGGCCAGGAAGTCAAGCGCCGCATCATGATCGGCACCTATGTGCTGTCGGCCGGCTATTACGATGCCTATTACATCCGCGCCCAGAAGGTCCGCACGCTGATCAAGCGCGATTTCGAGCTCGCCTTCGACGCCGGTGTCGACGCCATCCTGACGCCGGCCACCCCATCTTCAGCCTTCGGCGTCGCCGACGAGAACCTCGCCGCCGATCCGGTCAAGATGTATCTGAACGACATCTTCACGGTGACGGTCAACATGGCCGGCCTGCCGGGCATCGCCGTGCCGGCGGGTCTCGACCAGAAGGGCCTGCCGCTCGGCCTGCAGCTGATCGGCAAGGCTTTCGACGAGGAAACCCTCTTCAAGACCGCCTACGTCATCGAGCAGGCTGCCGGCAAGTTTACGCCGGCCAAGTGGTGGTAACGGACTTCACGATCCGAATGATCGCCGACGCCGACCCTAAACGGTCGGCGTCGTCGGTTTATCGCATGGGCGGCGCGTGAGGCTTTCGAGGATCGCTATCCATCTGGTTGCCCGATCAATATGACCGCGCGAGATCCGTGTTTCGGACACTACTGGGGTTATCAGATGGCCGAAATGAGCGAAGTTATGGCGACTTTCGAACGCTATAAGGAGGAGGCAGGCCGCTTTCTCCTGCAGGTTCAAACTGTACGCGTCTTAGACTTCGACGCTTTTGATAGGCTTGAAGCGCACGGTCAGGAGATAGCGCGGCGACTCAAGGGGCACTCCTCAGTTCCCAAGTCTGTGCTGCATGAGATGCGAGTGGCCGCGAAAATCCTCCGAGCCGAGGCACTTTACATGTCGACCGAGCAGCGCGCTATGAACGATATGGCTGATCGGCTGGAGATGACATTCGATCTCATTCTGCTGGACGAAGATCATAGTGATCGACCCCCCGGTATTCCTCGGAGCCTCTGAAGTCGCGCAATATAGCGAAACTGATACCCACTCGGTATGAGCGTACAGTTCCTGAAGGCATCTCGGATTTCGAGGCGGCGCCTGCTATAAGGGAGAGGACTTTCCGGGAGGGGCCTCATGTCGAACCAGGATCTTGTGCGACTGATCGAGGCACTCGATCGTCTTGCGGCCGGCGGTTTCGTCATGGGCGCGGATTGGCAGGCGGTTCACGATATCTGTCAGGGCCACGAAGGCGAACAGCCGTTCGACTGGGGCCATGCCCTCTGTCATCGCATCGAGGGCGACGACTGGAATGCCGATTACTGGTATCGCTGCGCCGGCAAGACGCGCGGAACCGGCACGATGGCCGACGAATGGTCGGCGATGCGAGCGATATTGTCCCGGAAGGCTTGAAGCCGAGCCCCGACCGCGCCGTTCGAGGCGCGATCAGGTTGATGGCCCGATTATCTGTTGTCCAGCTGTGATCTGACCAACTTCAACCCTCTTTCGGTAATCCGGTAGGGCTGGCCGCCTGACGATTTGATCGCCTTCAGCCGCTTCAGCCTGCGGAAGAGATCGAGGTCGACGCCGGGATAGAGCCAGCCGTCGCGGGTAAAGCAACTGACGTTCTCGATCTTCCTGTCGTCGTCGCGGATGATTTCGATGCGGCCGCCTTGGGCCATGAGATGCAGGATGCGTTGCTCCGTGCGGGAAATGTCCATGTGTTGAGATCCGGTATCGCGCCCGGCAGGGCGCACAAAAACGGTCTGACGCTCGATCGAACGTCAGGGCTTCGTTTTTTCGGGCCCATGCGCGCAAGAAAACTTGCGGGCAGGGCCTTTACCGGGTCTCAGACAGGTTCAACATAAACACCTCGATAGGAAGGATTTTGTATTGAGGTCGCAAAAGGCGGTCAAGAGCGCCTTTGTCGTTCAAAACCGGTCGAAAATCATGGTTTCCACCGGTCATCCCCTTGGGGGCACTGGTAAAATCCGCGACTCAATGGTCTAGTTGCGGGGTAACGCGGGGGTGCCGTTGATCCACATTCGCAATGCCCGCGACGGGGAAGCGGAACTTTTGAGTGAGATCGGGCTGAGGGCCTGGCAAAAGGCGATGGCGTCGATCGGCGAATCGGACGCGATGATCGACGCAGCGCGCAGCGCCTTTCGCAACTTCGTGGAAAACGACTGGCTGACCATCACCGTCGTCGAACAGAACGGCAAGGTCGCCGGCTGGGCGGCGCGCGAGGGCCTGGATGAAACCATCTCGGATTTCTGGATCGACCCCGTTTTCACCCGCCAGGGGCTGGGTTCGGCGCTTCTCGAGCGCATCGAAAAGGAGATCGCCGAACAGGGCTTCGCGAAGGCGGCGATGCAGACCCATTCCGGCAACAGCGAGGCGATCGGCTTTTTCCGGAAACACGGCTACAGCATCCACTGGCTCTCGGTCGCCTATAATCCGAAGCTCGACCGCGACGTGCCTTCCGTCGGGCTGACGAAGCAGCTCGTCTCCGACGGCGGCGGATACGGACAGGAATTCTGAGGTTTAAAGGCCCCGCAGAAGGCGGATGAGTGCTTGCGGCGCGCATGTGCAAATGCCGCCGGGCGCCGTTCGCGAGGCTATTCGGAGGTGACGCAGAAGTTGTTGCCTTCGGGGTCATTCAAGACCGTGTAGGCATCCGTCTCACGCACGAAAGTCGCGCCGAGGGATAAGAGCCGTTCCACTTCTTGTCTGCGATCCGAAGCGGCGATATCGAGGTGGACACGGTTGCGAGCGGGACGCTCTCCCTGGCGAAGGTGGAAACAGAGGCGTGTTCCGGGGCCGTCGACCATCACGGTCGGGTCCGTTTCAGGTGTCAGCCCCATCGCGGCAAGGCGAGCGAGCTCCGCACCGTCATAAGGCATCACGTGGTAGCCATCGAGCGCCGCCGCCCAGAAACGGGCAACACGCGAGGGGATGTCGCAGTCGATGACGATTTCTTTCAGCCTTCCCATGGCGCTTCTACGGCTTGCGGGGTCGACGCTGGGAAACGCGCTCGACGATCGCGCCGCCGATAGCGGGTAGCAGTGCGAAAAGCATGAGCTGCGCTGTTCCCTGCAGCGTCAACAAGGTGGAAATGATGAGCGCGACCAGCACCCCAAGGAGGGCTCCGGCCAGATAGGGCAGATAATCCTTCAATCGAGCCTCCATATCGTGAGGGCCTCAAGTCCGAGCGGTGCTTTTGGACAAACATAGAGAGGACTGCGGTATCGACAATCGGGGACGGTCGAAGCTCGTTTCGATCGCTTTCGCATATGGGAGCATGCTGCGCTCCGGTGCAATGCCGCTTCTCGGCTTTAAGCGACCATCGGCAGCTGCTAACGCCGCGAAAGCCTTGCACCGGCACGCCATTTCATTTACCTCACCAATGGAAAAGAACAGCCTGCAAAGAGTATCAGATGACCCTTGTCGACGTCCGCACGCCTGATCCGAAACGCTTCATCCCCGGCGCCACCGGCGACTGGGAAGTCATCGTCGGCATGGAAGTCCATGCCCAGGTGCTCTCCAATTCGAAGCTCTTCTCCGGCGCCTCGACGGAATTCGGCAAGCCGCAGAATTCGAACGTGTCGCTCGTCGATGCCGCCATGCCCGGGATGCTGCCCGTCATCAACGAGGAATGCGTGAAGCAGGCGGTGCGCACCGGTCTCGGCCTCAAGGCTCAGATCAACAAGCGCTCGCTCTTCGACCGCAAGAACTATTTCTACCCCGACCTGCCGCAGGGCTATCAGATCTCGCAGTTCAAGGATCCGATCGTCGGCGAGGGCAAGATCGTCATTTCGCTCGGACCGGACCGTCAGGGCCAGTTCGAGGACATCGAGATCGGCATCGAGCGCCTGCACCTGGAACAGGATGCCGGCAAGTCGATGCACGACCAGCATGCGACCATGTCCTATGTCGATCTGAACCGGTCGGGCGTGGCGCTGATGGAGATTGTTTCCAAGCCCGACATGCGTTCCTCCGACGAAGCCAAGGCCTATATGACCAAGCTGCGTTCGATCGTGCGTTATCTCGGCACTTGCGACGGCAACATGGACGAGGGCTCGATGCGCGCCGACGTCAACGTCTCCGTCCGCCGCCCGGGCGAGGCTTTCGGCACCCGTTGCGAGATCAAGAACGTCAACTCAATCCGCTTCATCGGCCAGGCGATCGAATATGAAGCCCGCCGCCAGATCGGCATTCTCGAGGATGGCGGCGAGATCGAGCAGGAGACGCGCCTCTTCGATCCGAACAAGGGCGAGACGCGCTCGATGCGTTCCAAGGAGGATGCGCACGACTATCGTTACTTCCCCGATCCGGACCTGCTGCCGCTCGAATTCGACGATGCCTTTGTCACGGCGCTGGCAGCCGATCTGCCGGAACTTCCTGACGACAAGAAAGAGCGCTTCGTCCGCGAGCTCGGCTTGTCGGTCTATGACGCCTCCGTGCTCGTCTCCGAAAAGGCGATCGCCGATTATTTCGAGGCCGTGGCCGCCGGCCGCGACGGCAAGACGGCGGCAAACTGGGTGATCAACGACCTGCTCGGCGCGCTGAACCGCACCGGCAAGGACATTGAGCAGACGCCGGTCTCGCCGGCCCAGCTCGGCGCCATCATCGACCTTATCAAGGCTGGAACCATATCAGGCAAGATCGCCAAGGACCTCTTCGAGATCGTGCTGACCGAAGGCGGCGACCCCGCCGAAATCGTCGAAGCGCGCGGCATGAAGCAGGTGACGGATACCGGCGCGATCGAAAAGGCCGTCGACGAGATCATCGCTGCCAATCCCGATCAGGTGGAAAAGGTCAAGGCGAAGCCGACCATGGCCGCATGGTTTGTCGGCCAGGTGATGAAGGCGACCGGCGGCAAAGCCAATCCGCAGGCCGTCCAGGCGCTGGTCAAGGCAAAGCTCGGCATCGAGGAATAAACGGTGTATTTCGTCCGCACCGCCGGCGAGGGCGACCTGGAGAAGGTCCGCGCGCTTCTGGTGGAGAGCTTTCACGCCACCTATGACGACCTGCATGGCAAGATCAAGGTGGACGAGCTGATCGCCCATCTCTTCACGCCGGCGGCGCTGAAGGCACGCCTGACGCGCAAGGACGCCGAATTTCTCGTTGCCGACGACGGCCGCAAGATCGGCGGCGTGGGTTATGCGGCGATGTCGCAGGCGTTGACGAAAACGGTCATGCTGCACCTCCTCTATGTCAGCCCGGCGCTGCAGCGCCAGGGCATCGGCCGCGATATCTTCGCCGAGCTCGAAACCTGCTTTCCCGCTGCCGAAATCATGCGTCTCGAAGTCGAGCCCCAGAATGCGGCGGCGATCGCCTTCTACCGGGCGCACGGCTTCACCGAGGTTGGCCGCAATGAGTATAGCGGGCCCGGGCAATCCGGCATTCCGGCGCTGATTTTCGAAAAACCGCTCGAGGGGCACTGAGCCATGCAGGTCGGGGTGCCGGATATTCTCGTTCGTCGGGCGAGGAAGGACGATCTGCCGGCCCTCGTGGCAATCTTTGCCGCCGATGCGCTCGGCGGTCACGGCGATACGACGGATCCTGAGGCCTTTGCCGATTATGTCAGGGCTTTCACAGCCATCGAGGCCTCGCCCAACCAGACGCTTTACATTGCCGAGCGCGGCGGCGAGGTCGTCGGTACGTTCCAGACGATGCTGACGACGACGCTGACCGGCCGCGGCTCCTCGGCGATGATCATCGAGGCGGTGCAGACGCGCTCCGATATGCGCGGGCAGGGGATCGGCGCGCGGATGATCGAATTCGCCGTCGCCGAGGCAAAAGGCCGCGGTGTGCGCCTTGTGCAATTGACCTCGAATGCGATACGCAAAGACGCCCATCGTTTTTATGAAAGGCTTGGCTTCAAACCTTCGCATCTGGGCTTCAAGATGGCCTTGAAATGACCCTTGGCTCTCGTGGAATCGCTGGACAATTCGGCTTGGCGACGGCATAAGCGAGAAAACGAATTCTGGTTTGGTCCGCACTGGCGGGCACAAGGAAAAGACATGTGGAATCTTCTGGTTCAGACCTTCACCTGGTGGAACAGTCAGACGATGGGCACGCGTTTTGCGACCTGGCGTTTCGGCAAGCGCGTCGGCGAGGATGAATTCGGCAACGTCTATTATGAAGGCGGCATGTCCTCCTACGGCCTGCCGAAGCGCTGGGTGATCTACAAGGGTTATGCCGAAGCCTCCGCCATTCCGCCGGGCTGGCACGGCTGGATGCACCATCGCACCGATGTTCCTCCGTCCAAGGAAAACTACGTCGCCAAGGAATGGCAGAAGACGCACCGCCCCAACCTCACCGGATCGCCACAGGCTTACCGCCCGCCGGGCTCTCTCGCGGTTCCCGGCGAGCGTCCGCGCGTCACCGGCGATTACGACGCCTGGACGCCCGGCAACTGAGACGGCTGACCGGGCGATCCCCAAGCCCGGCTTTTGGCCACAATTGACCTTTACCCGCAGGTTGGCCGCGCTTGACCGCGGATGAAACTCAAAAATTATCTGGAGACGGGTACATGAAGCTCTTCACGCGGAACATGGTCCTGCGTGCCGCCGGATCGCTGCTGGCGCTCTCGGCCCTGCTTCCGACCGGTGCGGCACATGCCGCCCGCATTGAAAACCCGGTTGCCGTCTTCTCCGGCCTCGACAAGATCACCGGCCGCATCACCACCTTCGACGTCTATGTCAACGAGACGGTGCAGTTCGGCGCATTGCAGGTGACGCCGAAGGCTTGCTATTCGCGCGATCAGGCCGAAGCGCAGAAGATCGACGGTTTCGTCGAGGTCGACGAGATCACCCTCGACCGCAAGATCCGCCGCATCTTCACCGGCTGGATGTTTGCCGCCAGCCCCGGCCTCAACGCCGTCGAGCACCCGATTTATGACGTCTGGCTGAAGGACTGCAAGACGAGCTCGGACGTCCCGGCGCCTGACGGCACCAAGGCGACGGCCCGTTAACACGTCGCGCGGCGGCACCGCAGCGTCAGCGCCTCTCTTTGAGACGCGCAAGAGACGCCGCAACGCTTTAATGCGCGTATCGCGCCCCTACGCAGTCGGCGTCTTGTTCCTGTTGAAAAGGCCCTTGGCAAAGCGAAGCGCGACGCCGGCCAAGACGACGACAAGGATGCCGGCCTTTTTGAAGAAGGCAAGGGCAAGGGCCAGCAGTCCTACCTTTGCGGCAATCTTGGCGCCAGCGCCTGCGGCGATCATTCCTGCCATGCCGTAGGCCGCGACCTTGTCGCCGTCGACATAGTCGCCATAGGTCATCCCCTTGTCGAACTGCACGAGCTTCGTGACCGTCGGATTGACCGCCTCGATCTCCTTCAGCTGTCGGAGTCCGGCAACGAAGTCGAATTCAAAGACACCCTCGCGCCCGAACACACGCACGGAATAATTCAGCGTGTGCTCAGCTTGCGTGTCGTTACCGAAAATCAGATCGCGCGCCCAGTGCATTGCATGCGCCGGCTTGTCATAGCGCGGCGCCGAAGCCCAGCCGACAAGGGTGATCTTCGGGAAGCCTTGCTTTTCGCGCTCAGGATTCCGTTCGCTGATCGCATCCTTGATGTTCTGCAGCAGTTCGTCGTAATTCGTCGTGGCGGCGTCGCTGTCTGAGACATAACCGTCCGCGCTGTATTCGACGATCGATCCCCAGGATTGCGGGTCGGTCGGCGCGTATTTCGCCGGGAAGATCATTCCCAGCGTTCCATCAGCCGCCGCCGGCGGGTTTCCCCAGATATCGACAAGCACCGTCTTCGTGTCGGCCGGGCTGAGATAGTAGAAGTCGGCGGGCACATTGAGCGTCGCCTTCGCTTCGGGTAGCTTGATCAGACCCTGCTGAAAATCGAGCTTTTCCAGTAACGGTTTTTCCGCCTCCGCAAAATCGGTCCTGCCAGGAAACATCTCTTGATAGGGACGTGCCTCGGCCTGAGCTCCAAGTAAGGCGAAAAGCATCGCCGCCGCAAAATATCGTCTCAAAATTCTATCCCCCATTGTATTTTCCGGAAGCTACTGAAATCGGCCGGAAAATCAACGCAGGGATGAATCGATCGCGTCTAAAACTTCAGGTGTGGCGATTCCATCGCGGCGGCAAGCAGAGCGGCATAATCGGCCTTCGGAACGTCGATCGCTCCGAACGTCTTCAGATGCTCGGTGGTGAACTGGGTATCGAGCAGGGTAAAGCCCCTTTCTCTCAGCCGGTCGACCAGATGCACGAGGCAGATCTTCGAAGCGTCCGTGCGGCGTGAAAACATGCTTTCGCCGAAGAAGGCCGAGCCGAGCGAGACGCCGTAGAGACCGCCGACCAGTTCATCGCCGTGCCACGCTTCAACGGTATGGGCGTGGCCCATGTCGAACAGCGTCGAATAGAGCGATCGGATTGTCTGGTTGATCCAGGTGCTGGGGCGACCCGATGTCTCCTCGGCGCAAGCCGCGATCACCGATTCGAAGGCGTGGTCGAAACGGATCTCGAAGGGATGTCGGCGCACCGTCTTGGCGAGGCTCTTCGATATATGGAAACGATCGAGCGGCAAGACGCCGCGCAATTCCGGCTCGACCCAGAAAATCTCCGGGTCGTCTGCGGATTCGGCCATCGGGAAGAGGCCGATGGAATAGGCGCGCAGGAGAATGTCAGGGGTGATGCCTGGTGACTTCCTGCGCGATCCTGCCATTCCTGTCCTATGCCGCCGGTGTGTTGGCGAGGTGGTGTTCCAGCCAGTGGATGTCGTAATCGCCGTTGGCGATATCCTGATTGGAGACGAGTTCCTGGAACAACGGCAGCGTCGTCTTGATGCCGTCCACGACGAATTCATCGAGCGCGCGGCGCAACCGCATCATGCACTCGACGCGGGTGCGACCGTGCACGATCAGTTTGCCGATCAGGCTGTCGTAATAGGGCGGGATCTTGTAGCCCTGATAGGCGCCGGAATCGATGCGTACGCCAAGGCCGCCCGGCGCATGGAAATGCGTGATCGTGCCGGGCGAGGGCACGAAGGTGCGCGCATCCTCGGCATTGATGCGGCATTCGATGGCGTGGCCGGAAAAATGCACTTCGTCCTGTGTCACCGACAGGCCGCCGCCGGAAGCGACACGGATCTGCTCGTGCACGAGGTCGATACCAGTGATCGCTTCGGTGATCGGATGTTCCACCTGCAGGCGGGTGTTCATTTCGATGAAATAGAACTCGCCGTTCTCGTAGAGGAATTCGATCGTGCCGGCGCCGCGATATTTCAGCTTCTTCATGGCGTCGGCGCAGATCTGGCCGATCTTCATCCGCTGCTCGACATTGAGCGCTGGCGAATTCGCCTCTTCCCAGACCTTCTGGTGGCGGCGCTGCAGCGAGCAGTCGCGCTCGCCGAGATGGATGGCATTGCCTTCGCCGTCTCCGAATACCTGGATTTCGATGTGGCGCGGCTTGCCGAGATATTTTTCCATGTAGACGGCATCGTTGCCGAAGGCGGCTGCCGCTTCCGTGCGCGCCGTCGACCAGGCCTCGATCAGATCGGCCTCGCTCCTGGCGACCTTCATGCCGCGCCCGCCGCCGCCGGCGGTTGCCTTGATCAGCACGGGATAGCCGATTTCGGCGGCCGTCCGCAGCGCATCCTCTTCGGTCTTCACTTCGCCGTCCGAGCCTGGAACGACAGGGATGCCGAGTTCCAGCGCCGTCGTCTTGGCGGTGATCTTGTCGCCCATGATGCGGATATGATCCGCCGTCGGCCCGATGAAGGTGATGCCATGGGCGTCGAGAATATCGGCGAACTTGGCGTTCTCGGAGAGAAAGCCGTAGCCCGGATGCACGGCGTCGGCGCCGGTGATCTCGCAGGCTGCGACGATCTGGTGGATATTGAGATAGCTCTCACGCGAGGAGGGCGGACCGATGCAGACGCTTTCGTCGGCAAGGCGCACATGCATGGCATCGGCGTCGGCGGTGGAATGCACCACGACGCAGGCAATGCCGAGCTCCTTGCAGGCCCGGAGCACGCGAAGGGCGATTTCCCCGCGATTGGCGATGAGGATTTTCGAAATCATGGGCATGGGCCTATTCGATGACGACGAGGGCTTGGCCGTATTCGACGGGATGTCCGTCATCGACGAGAATTTCGGTCACCTTGCCCGACTTCGGCGAGGGAATCTGGTTCATCGTCTTCATCGCTTCGATGATGATCAGCGTCTGGCCTTCCTTGACGGTGGCGCCGATCTCGATGAAGGGGCGCGCGCCCGGAGCCGGCGCCATGTAGACGGTGCCGACCATCGGCGCATTGACGACATTGGCAGGATTGCGGGTGGGGGCAGCGGCCGGCGCGGCGCCTGCCGCTGCCGGAGCGGCGGCTGCGGGCGCGGCAAAGGCCGGTGCTGCGATCGGCGCCTGCACATATTGCGTCGTGCCGTTGCGCGAAACGCGGATGCGCAAGTCATCCTGCTCGACCTCGATCTCCGTCAGATCCGTCTCGTTGAGAATGTTGGCGAGATCGCGGATCAGTGCCTGATCGATACCCGATTTCTTTTCAGCCATGGTGTTGCCCTGTCTTCTTCTTATGCCGTGATGTTCTTCAGCGCATGCAGCGCCAGTATGTAGCTGTGGGGCCCGAAACCGCAGATCACGCCCTTGCATGCCGGCGCGATCATCGATTTGTGGCGGAATTCTTCCCGTGCATGGACGTTGGATATGTGGAGTTCGACGACGGGAATGGAAATAGCGCGGATCGCATCATGCAGCGCGACCGAGGTGTGCGTGTAGGCGCCTGCATTGATGGCGACGCCGACGGCCTTTTCGTCGGCCTCGTGAAACCAATCCACAAGCGTACCTTCGTGATTGCTCTGGCGGAAATCGATATCGAAGCCGAGTTCGCGGCCGGCGGCCTTGCAGTCCGCCTCGATGTCCTTCAACGTCTTGCCGCCATAGATGCCGGGTTCTCTTTTACCCAGCATGTTCAGGTTGGGGCCGCTCAGGACAAAAATCGTTTGCGTCATCGAATGTTCCGTAAAATGCACGACGGCAACCTATAGACTCCGCGAAGGCTGAATGAAAGCCCTTACGGATTGCCCGGCAGGAATCGCGCCACATTTGTCCACATGGCTGAAACGCTTCGATTTTGGCGATGAGATGGCCGCCTTGATCAGCAGGCGGTCTTGCCGCAGCTGCGCATATTCTTGACCTTGGCTTCGAGATCGTCGAGCCCGACGGCGCCCGGCACCATTTCATTGCCGATTACGTAGGAGGGTGTGCCGCTGATGCCGAGGCTGGAGGCGAGCTGGTAGGTCGCCTGGACGATGCCGTCGTTCGGGCTCTTCGCCATCTCGGCGCGGATCTTGTCTTCGCTGACGCCGAGCGAGGCGGCAACCGCGATCGCGCTTTCGTCCGAGGCGCGGCCCTCGCTGCTGAGCAGGGCGACATGGAAATCGGCGTATTTTTCAGGCGCCAGCTTGCGGAAGGCGTCCGCCACCTTGTGGGCGGCGACCGAATCCGGCCCGAGGATCGGAAATTCCTTGAGCACGAATCGGACGTTCTTGTCCTTCTTCAGCATCGCCTGCATGTCGGGAAGCGCATGACGGCAGTAGCTGCAATTATAATCGAAGAACTCGACGACGGTAACGTCGCCCTTCGGATTGCCGAGCGTGACGTCGTTCTTCGAATCGAAGATGTCGGTCGTGTTCTCTTCGATCGCCATGTTGGCTTTCGCCAGCCGCTGGGCTTCCTGCTTCTTCTGCAAGGCCTCCTGGACATCGAGCATGATCTCGGGATTCTCGATCAGATATTGCTTGATGAACTCGCCGAACTCCTTCTTCTGCTGGTCGTCGAGCGCTGCCGCTGGAAACGGAAGGGCGATCGATGCGGCAAGCGCCAATGCGGTGAAGGTTTTCGGGAAGAAGGCCATGATATCCTCGTCAACGGCGATGGGTGGTCTCCCGATCGAGAAGACCGTCGCCGGGTTAATGGACTTGAATGCGTCGCGTCAAGGTAGAGGGCGTTCGGTTCCGCTCAAACAGGAATTTTTCATCCCCGCGTAACGCTCGCGGGATTGTGATGAGCCGATTAATGCGGCAATTGTCGGGCCGTCATTGAAGAAGCCGAGCGAGAAACGATCTTGTTTTCCATATCCAAACGCAGCGAAGTCGAGCCTTTTCATGCCATGGACGTGCTGGCGGAGGCGACGAAGCGGCGTGCGGGCGGACATCCCGTCATCTCGATGGCGGTCGGTCAACCCTCGCATCCAGCCCCTCAGGCGGCCCTCCAAGCGGCCCGCGAAGCCCTTGCCGAAGGCCGGATCGGTTACACCGACGCGCTGGGAACGGCGCGGCTGAAATCGGCACTTGCCTGGCATTACAAGGATCGCCACGGCCTGGAGATCGATCCGGCGCGCATTGCCGTCACCACAGGTTCCTCGGCCGGCTTCAATCTCGCCTTTCTGTCCCTCTTCGATGCCGGCGATACGGTGGCGATCGCAAGACCGGGTTATCCCGCCTATCGCAATATTCTCGGCGCGCTGGGTCTGAAGGTCGTCGAGGTGCCGGTAACGGCCGAGACCCACTTCACGCTCACCCCCGAGAGCCTCGAGGCGGTGCAGAAGGAAAGCGGCGTGAGACTGAAGGGCGTGCTGCTCGCAAGCCCCGCCAACCCGACCGGCACGGTGACCGGCCGCGAGGGGCTGAAGGCGCTTTCGGATTACTGCGCGGCCCATTCCATCGCCTTCATTTCCGATGAAATCTACCACGGGCTGACCTTTGCCGGCGAGGAGGCGAGCGCGCTGGAACTGACCGACGAGGCGATCGTCATCAACTCCTTCTCCAAATATTATTGCATGACCGGCTGGCGAATCGGCTGGATGGTGCTGCCTGAACGCCTGGTGCGGCCGATCGAGCGGGTGGCGCAGAGCCTCTATATCTCCCCGCCCGAACTCTCCCAGATCGCCGCCACGGCCGCCCTCGGCGCAGCCGAAGAGCTTGATAAAGTCAAAGCAAGTTATGCCGCCAACCGCGACCTGCTGCTCGATCGACTGCCGAAGATCGGCCTCGCACCGGCTTCGCCGATGGACGGCGCCTTCTATGCCTATCTCGATGTCTCGCGCTTCACCAATGACAGCATGGGCTTTGCCAAACGGATGCTCGCCGAAATCAACGTCGCCGCAACCCCCGGCATGGACTTCGATCCGCTGGAGGGACACCGCACCCTGCGCTTGTCTTACGCGGGATCGCAGGCAGAGATCGCCGAGGCGGTGGAGCGAATCGCCGGCTGGTTGAAGTAGCGTTTACGGGTGGCCGCTCGCCTGCTTATCCATCAGCTGCGCGATGAAAACAGCGAGGCAAGCGTCGAAGCCGGCTTGTTGTTCAGCCGCGGCACGACCACCAGCTGCTTGATCTCGCCGCGCTTGTAAGCGGCTAGGAAGCGCTTGTAATCCTTGAAGGAGACGCAGCCGTTGGAATCGCCGTTCTTGCCGAGCATGTAGGTGTGGGCGAGCAGGCCGACCCGGTCGTAGATGGCGTCCGAGCCCTCGACCGGCGTCAGCCGGATCGCTGCGACGCCGTGGAACAGGGCCTCGCGCATGGTGAGGATATAGGTGTGCGGCGGCGTCGGTCCGCGCATCTTCTTGTTGGCGTAACGCGGATTGTCGCGCATCTTGCCGAGGCCGGAATGAGCTTCCAGCCGCTCGCCGTTCGGCAGATAGACGGTGCTGTTTTCGATATCGTAGATAGCGACGCCTGCGCGCAGCTTCGGCGAGAAGACCGGCTTGTCGTAACGCGGGACGGCGTCGTCCTCATCGTCCTCGATCAGCGCGTTCGGCTTGGCATAGGCAAGGACCGGCTCGGCGGCACGCTGTGCCTCCTTGGAACCTGGGGCCGGTTTGCCGATCAGGCCGTCCGGGCGCGCCATCGGCAGCGGCACGGAGTCGGCATCCGGCGCGAGCACGAGATCGAAGGGCTGCTGCTCTTCGGCCTCGGCAACTTGTACCGGCGCAGGTTTTTCCTGCGGCAGCGACGCCGTCTTGAGGGCGGGCACGGTCGGCTGGATCGGGGTTGGCGCAATCTGTTGCGGTCCGGCATCGGCAAGGGCGAGCAGGGCAGGAAGTTCAACGGCTGCGACGGCTTCCTTGGAAGGAATGATGATGCGGTCGCCCTCGTTCTCTTCGGCCTCCGCCCGGGCAAGCTCGACCGGCGGCGTGACGATATCGTCCTTGACGAATTTCGCGGTGTCCGAAGGTGTTGCCGCGGCAACGGCGACCGGCGGTTCGGCAGGGGTGACAAGACGATTCTTTGCAAGCGCCAACGATGCTGCTGCGGCAGCATTGGACTTTTGCGCATGCGATTGGATGAGATGAGCCGTCAGGGCAACGACCGGCTTGGCATTGAAGGCGGCCAGCCGATCGGCTTTGCCGACATGGATCAGTCGTTCGTGGGATGTCGCCGGCTTGAGCTTCGGCGCCGACGCGACATGCGTGAAGCTCTCAGACGGGGAAACGGGTGCGCCGATCGAATGCATTGTCGCGAAGGTCGCGATCAGCCATGTCGAGGTCAGAAGTCCGGCGCCGACGACGCCGTAAAGAAAGCCGCGAGATCTGCGCAAACGAACAGCAGATCCGCCAAGAGAGGTGACGCAATCAAACGCCCCGACCGCAAACGCCATACCAAACTCGTCTTTCAAACTCGCTACGCAGGCCGGCGGCACTGACTGACTACACTTCGCCGGCGCCGGTAATGGCGCAAATGGGCCGAATTTAGACCGCTTGCGACATCCGACTGTTTCGCAAGGATGACGAATTATGGTTTCTAATTTGTTTACGCGGCGCCGGACTTTCCCATGACGTCTCAAAAAGAGATGCGTCCGGCGTTTGTCAGACGCGTTCCATCACGTAACTTCCCGGCGCTTCCTCGATCGCATTCAGCGCATCGCCGCCGGGTTTGCGCGCCGCAACGCGTCTGCCGTCATGCGTCTCGATCCAGGCTCGCCAATGCGGCCACCACGATCCCGGCGTCTCGGTCGCCTGTTCGAGCCAGGTTTCATACTCGCCCTTGGCCGGGCCGCCCGTCCAGAATTGGTACTTCTTCTTGTCGGGCGGGTTGACGACGCCGGCGATATGTCCGGAGCCGGTGACGACGAACTCCACCTTGCCGCCGAAGAACCGGCTGCCGAGGAAGACGGATTTGGCAGGCGCGATGTGGTCCTCGCGGGTGGCGAGATTATAGATCGGGATCTTCACGTCCTTCAGCGACACGGGCTTGCCGTCGAGGATCATCTCGTTCTGCGTCAGCGCATTGCGGAGATAGCAGTTGCGCAGATAGAAGGCATGATTTGCCGCCGCCATGCGGGTCGAATCGGCGTTCCAGAACAACAGGTCGAAGGGCATGGGCTCCTGGCCCTTGAGGTAGCTGTTGACGAAATAAGGCCAGATCAGCTCGGAAGCGCGCAGCATGTTGAAGGCCATCGACATCTTCGAGCCGTCGAGATAGCCGGCCGACTTCATATGCTCTTCGAGCGCGGCAAGCTGCTCCTCGTCGACGAAGACCTTCAGGTCGCCGGCATGGGTGAAGTCGACCTGGGTGGTGAAGAGCGTAGCGGTCTTGATGCGTTTGTTCTTTTCCTTGGCGTGCAGCGCCAGCGTTGCCGCCAGCAGCGTGCCGCCGACGCAGTAGCCGACGGCATTGACCTCCTTCTCGCCGGTCGCCTTCTCGATTGTCTCGAGCGCGAAATCGATGCCTTCGCGGGCATAGGCCGCCCAGTCCTTTTCGGCGTGGCGCGCATCCGGGTTGACCCAGGAAATGACGAAGACGGTCTGACCCTGGTCGACGCACCATTTGATGAAGGATTTCTGCGGATTGAGGTCGAGAATATAGAATTTATTGATCCAGGGCGGGCAGATCAGCAGCGGCCGCTTCAGCACCGTCTCGGTCGACGCCTCGTACTGGATGATCTGGCAGATGTCGTTCTGGGCGATCACCTTGCCCGGCGTCAGCGCCATGTCGCGGCCGACGGCGAATTTCGTCATGTCGGTCTGGCGAAGGCGAAGCTCGCCGTGGCCGGCGGCGATATCCTCGGCGAGCATCTTCATGCCGCGCACCAGGTTTTCGCCGTTGCTGGCGATCGTCTCGCGATAGAGCTGCGGATTGGTGGGGATGAAATTGCTTGGCGAAAGCGCTGCCGTGATCTGCTTCACGTAGAAGCCGGCCTTGTGCTTGGTGTGCTCGTCAAGGCCGTCGGTCTCCGACACCAGCTTCTCCACCCAGTCGGTCGTGACGAAATAGACCTGGCGCAGAAAATCGAAGAACGGATTCTTCTCCCAGTCCTCGTCGGAGAAGCGCTTGTCCTTGCGGGTGTCGGGCTCGGGCGGCGGGGGCTCGCCCTGCAGTCCGCTCATGCTTTGCATGCGCTGCATCGAGCGCATCCAGATGCCGAAGAACGAGGACATCAGCTGCGTCTGTGCCTCGAAGGTGCGGCGGGGATCGGAAATCCAGTATTCGCTGACTTTCGACAGCGTCTTGACCATGTCGGCCATCGGATCGATGGCAGTTTCGCTGATCTCGCCGCGTTCGCGCGGCGCAAGCCAGGCCGAAGCGGCTTGCCCGAGATTTTCGAGCGCCCGGGCGAAATTCATCGCCATGGTCTCGGGATCCTTCAGCACATAGGGATCGAGATCGGTTGCGTCGAAACCGGCCTTGCCGCCATTCTTCTGGCTGCCACTCTCCTGCTTGCTGTCGGTCACCATTTCCTCCGGCGGCAGCACCCTTTTTATCTCTTCGTTGTACATCGTGACCGAACGAGAAAACAAGTTCCACCCGCATCGGCTCGTGCTATTGCTTTGTGGCTGCGACAAATTTAACAGTCGAAGCAGTCAGAACTGGATTTTGAGGCATGACGAAGAACGGCATCCGGCGCATCGCAACCTTCAACCGCACCGCATTGATTTGCGCCGCGGCGGCGATGGCCCTTGCCGGATGCAATCTGACGGCGGAGGAGAAGGCCGCGGCCGCTGCCAAGCGAGCGGCGCCGACCGCCGTCGTCATGCCGGCCACCAAGGGCGAGGCGGTCGAAGGCGGCCTTGCGAAGTCGCCGGACGGCTATCCGAATTTTGGCGCGCCGCTGACGGCGGCCAATGTCCAGATGAGCGACGAGCAGGCGGCCGAACTGCAGCATCAGCTGACCGCGCTTGCCGCCCGACGCAAGGCCGGCACGATCTCGGAAGCCGAATATCAGGCCAGGGTCGCCGAAATGCGCCGCCTGGCCGCCGAGCACGGCGAGCAGACGCTCTCCGAAATCTCCAAATAGACCTTGCCTTTCAGGCAATTTGGACGCAAAGCCTTCCGGATGGAACGGAAGATGCAATTTTCCTGATAATGCGCTTTGCGCGGCCTTTTCGTCAAAGATTTGCCGCGCGGCTTGGGTCTGATGAATACGGCGCTGCGATTCTGAAGTTCGTGTCGCAGCCGCCGGGAGACGGAACGAACTTCGACCGCGGCCCGAAATGCCGCCTTTCCATGGGGAATGAAATGGAAGAGTTTCACAAAGTCCGGCGTTTGCCGCCTTATGTTTTCGAACAGGTCAACCGTTTGAAAGCAAGCGCGCGAGCGGGCGGCGCCGATATCATCGATCTCGGCATGGGAAACCCTGACCTTCCCACCCCCCAGGCGATCGTCGACAAGCTGTGCGAGGTCGTGCAGGACCCCCGCACCCACCGTTATTCCTCCTCCAAGGGCATTCCGGGCCTGCGCCGCGCCCAGGCCGCCTATTATGCCCGCCGTTTCGGCGTCAAGCTCAACCCGGATACGCAGGTGGTCGCCACCTTGGGCTCCAAGGAAGGCTTCGCCAACATGGCGCAGGCGATCACCGCGCCCGGCGACGTCATCCTCTGCCCGAACCCGACCTATCCGATCCACGCCTTCGGCTTCCTGATGGCGGGTGGGGTGATTCGTTCGATGTCGGTTGAGCCGGATGAGAGCTTTTTCCCGCCGCTCGAGCGCGCCGTCCGGCATTCGATCCCGAAGCCCCTGGCGCTGATCCTCAACTACCCCTCGAACCCGACCGCCCTCGTCGCGACGCTTGATTTCTACAAGGATGTCATCGCTTTCGCCAAGAAGCACGACATCATCGTGCTCTCCGACCTTGCCTATTCGGAGATCTACTTCGACGGCGCGCCGCCGCCGTCGGTTCTCGAAGTGCCGGGCGCGATGGATGTGACCGTCGAGTTCACCTCGATGTCGAAGACCTTCTCCATGCCCGGCTGGCGCATGGGCTTTGCGGTCGGCAACGAGCGGCTGATCGCGGCGCTCACCCGCGTTAAATCCTACCTCGACTACGGCGCCTTCACGCCGATCCAGGTCGCGGCGACCCATGCGCTGAACGGTGACGGCTCCGACATTGCCGAAGTCCGCAACGTCTATAAGCGTCGCCGCGACGTCATGGTCGAAAGCTTCGGCAAGGCCGGCTTCGACGTGCCGCCGCCGGCTGCGACGATGTTCGCCTGGGCGAAGATCCCGGAAAAGTTCCGTCATCTCGGTTCGCTGGAATTTTCCAAGCTCTTGGTCGAGAAGGCCGACGTCGCCGTTGCGCCGGGCATCGGCTTCGGCGAAATGGGCGACGACTACGTGCGTCTGGCGCTTGTCGAGAACGAACACCGCATCCGCCAGGCTGCGCGCAACATCAAGAAGTTCATGTCGACGGCGGATGAGACGATGCATAACGTCATTTCGCTGAACGCACACCGCTAATCTCAACTCTCGGCAGCCGCTTTCCGCGGCTGCCGCCACACAGACATTTCAGGATCGATCCATGGCAGATGCCCTCAAAATCGGCATTGCGGGCTTGGGCACCGTTGGCGCCTCGCTTGTCCGCATCATTCAGCAGAAGAGCAACGAGCTTGCCGTCACCTGCGGGCGTCCGATCATCATCACGGCGGTCTCCGCGCGTGACAAAACGAGAGACCGCGGCGTCGATCTTTCAGCTGTGACCTGGTTCGACCGGCCGGAAGAGCTTGCCGAAAAAGGCGACATCGACGTCTTCGTCGAGCTGATCGGCGGCGCCGAGGGGGCGGCCAACGCTTCGGTTCGCACGGCACTGCAGCGTGGTCTCCACGTGGTGACAGCCAACAAGGCGCTGCTTGCCTATCACGGCGTCGAGCTCGCGATGATCGCGGAAGAGAAGGGCTCGCTCCTGAATTTCGAAGCGGCGGTCGCCGGCGGCATTCCCGTCATCAAGGCGCTGCGCGAATCGCTGACGGGCAATGCCGTCTCGCGCATCTACGGCATCATGAACGGCACCTGCAATTACATCCTGACCAAGATGGAGAAGGAAGGGCTTTCCTTCACCGAGTGCCTCAAGGAAGCGCAGCGGCTGGGTTATGCCGAGGCCGATCCCGCCTTCGATATTGAAGGCAACGATACCGCCCACAAGCTTGCCATCCTGACGACGCTCGCCTTCGGCAACCGCATCGCGGCCGACGACATCTATCTCGAAGGCATCACCAACATCTCGATCGAGGATATCCACGCCGCCGCCGAACTCGGTTATCGCATCAAGCTCTTGGGCGTCGCCCAGCGCACCGATACCGGCATCGAGCAGCGCGTTCACCCGACCATGGTGCCGGTCGATTCGGTCATTGCCCAGGTCGACGGCGTCACCAATGCGGTGGCGATCGAATCCGATGTGCTTGGCGAGCTGCTGATGGTCGGTCCCGGCGCTGGCGGCAATGCCACCGCCTCATCGGTGCTCGGCGACATTGCCGATATCGCCAAGAGCCAGCCGGGCGCCCAGCGCGTGCCGGTGCTCGGCCATCCCGCAAAGGCGCTGGAACCCTATCGCAAGGCGCAGATGCAGAGCCATGAGGGCGGCTATTTCATCCGCCTGACCGTGCTCGACCGCACCGGCGTCTTTGCAAGCGTCGCAACCCGTATGGCCGAAAACCACATCTCGCTCGAATCGATCGTCCAGCGCTCCAAGCAGCATCTGGCGCCGTCGCATCACCAGACGATCATTCTGGTTACCCATGCGACGATGGAGGAATCGGTGCGCAAGGCCGTCGCTTCGATCAAGTCGGAAGGTTATCTCTTCGGCGAGCCGCAGGTCATCCGCATCGAGCGGCCGAAAGAAGAAGCTTGATTCTTTCCCGTCCGGGAACATGAGCCGCCCTGTCTTCCTGAACTGACCCGCGAAAGTTGGACATCAACCTTCGCGGGTCAGTTCACGATGACAGGGCGGTTTTTTTGTTGATCGTGTAACCCGCCCGTACGGAAGTCTATATTAACAAATGCGCAAATATTGATATAAATAAAACCATAGATGGTGAGTCGTCGGCGTGGAGAATTTCATGAGCAAGGACAGCCATGCCGGGAAGGGGTATGGCTGCCCGAGCGAGGTGCCGCCAAACCGTCCTGATGTGCCTGAGGAAATTCTCGAGGCGATCCATCGCGACAATCGCGACGAGATTCCCGATGACATTGACGGCGAAGAAAATACCGAAGGCCGCAACTGGGCCATCCTGCTGACGCTCTTTTCGTTCCTGCTGGTGCAAATCGGCGGCGTCGCCATGATCGTCTGGGCGATCTTCTGGTAAAAATCCGTGTCTGCAAGCCCATCGCTATGTTATCTCCGCTGCTCCTGTAGAAAGAACAGATGACATCAGCGGAGTTTGGCATGGCAGATCTCGTCGATCCGGTACAGCGCGCGTTTCTCGGCGTGGAGAAATCCGCGCTCGACAATCGCTGGGTTGCGCGGCTCGACCAGGCCGGTCAGAATCGGGCGCTCGCTATGTCGCAGGTTCACGGGTTGCCGGATCTGATCGCTCGCGTTCTCGCCGGACGTGGCGTCCCGGTGGACGAGGCGATCGAATTTCTCGATCCGACGATCCGCAGCCTGATGCCCGATCCCCACACGCTGACCGATTGCGAGAAGGCGGCGATCCGACTCATGCGCGCGATCGAGAGCGGCGAGAACGTCGCGATTTTCGGCGACTACGACGTCGACGGCGCGGCTTCATCGGCGCTGATGTTCCGCTTTCTCAGCCATTTCGGCGTCAAGGCGAACATCTACATTCCCGACCGGATCTTTGAGGGTTACGGCCCCAATCCGACGGCGATCAACCAGCTGATCGACAATGGCGCCAGGCTGATCGTCACCGTCGATTGCGGCTCCACCAGTCACGAAGCGCTTGCGGCGGCTGCCGCGCGCAATATCGATGTCGTGGTTATCGATCACCACCAGGTGACACATGAGCTGCCGCCCTGCCATGCGCTGGTCAATCCGAACCGCGAAGACGATCTGTCGGGGCAGGGGCATCTGTGCGCGGCCGGCGTCGTCTTCATGGTGCTGGTGGCGACGCTGAGGCTGCTGCGTGCGGCCGGCAACAAGCGCATCCTGGCCATCGACCTGTTGCAATGGCTGGATATCGTCGCGCTTGCGACGGTCTGCGATGTCGTGCCGCTGAAGGGGCTCAACCGCGCCTATGTGGTGAAGGGGCTGGTCGCCGCCCGCCACCAGAGCAATGCCGGGCTTGCCGCACTCTTCCGCAAGGCCGGGCTCGCCGGCCCGGTGACACCCTATCATTTCGGCTTCCTGATCGGCCCGCGCATCAATGCCGGCGGACGAATCGGCGATGCCGCCCTCGGAAGCCGCCTGTTGACGCTCGACGATGCCGGCGAGGCTGAAATGATCGCCCAGCGCCTCGACGAGCTCAATCGCGAGCGCCAGGCTATGGAGGCTCTGATGCTGCAGGAGGCGGAAGCCGAGGCGCTCGCCGAATATGGCGACGGCGAGGGCGCCTCCGTCATCGTCACCGCCCACGAGAAATGGCATCCCGGCATCGTCGGGCTGATCGCGGCGCGGCTGAAAGAAAAGTTCAAACGGCCGGCCTTCGCGATCGCCTTCGATCCCTCCGGCCGCGGCACCGGCTCGGGCCGCTCCATCAACGGCTTCGACATGGGCAGAATGGTGCGGGCGGCGGTCGACGAGGGGCTGCTCGTCAAGGGCGGCGGCCACGCCATGGCCGCGGGGCTGACCGTCGATCGCGCCGATCTCGGCAGGCTCAGAACCTTCTTCACCGAAAAGGCGGCAAGGACGGTGGCGAACCTCGTCGCCAACGAGACGCTGAAGATCGACGGGGCGATCGGCGCCAGCGGCGCCACGCTCGAACTCATCGACCGCCTGGAGGCGGCCGGCCCCTATGGCTCCGGCCATGCCCAGCCGCTCTTTGCCGTGCCGGCGCACCGCGTGCGCGACGCGCGCCTGGTCGGTGAGAAACATGTGAAGGTGACACTGGAGGCAATGGACGGGTCGCGGCTCGATGGCATCGCCTTCCGCGCCGCCGATACGGCGCTCGGCAATCTTCTCGTCAATTCACGCGGCGCCAGCCTGCATGTGGCCGGTACGCTCGGCGCCGATCATTACCAGGGCGCCCGCCGCATCCAGCTGCGCGTCTGCGATGCCGCGCCGGCAAAATAGAAGGCCGCGCAAACAGGCTGATGATGAGGAATTCGAAGCAAGAAAGTGGCACGCCCTAGGGGAGTCGAACCCCTCTTCCCAGAATGAAAATCTGGTGTCCTAACCGATAGACGAAGGGCGCTTCCTTCGTGGTGGCGCCCTTATAGTCAGCACCTTCAAAAGCCGCAAGCGCCAAGGCGCGAAAAAATCATCGTTTTCGCCGATTTTTTTGTGGCTGTGGAAAATCGTGGCGAACGGTATGGCGGATCGGAAGAATTCAAGCCTGGCGCATCGTTTTGCGGCGCTACGCGCCCACGACAAGAGCTCTGCGCGACGGCTTGCGACATCTGCCGCCTCGATGACAGAGCGGTGCGAGCCGCTTTCTCGATGAATCAGATTTGGTGCGACGCGCTTTCGCCACAGGGAAAGCTCTAGCCCGAATGTGGTACGCCCTAGGGGAGTCGAACCCCTCTTTACAGAATGAGAATCTGTCGTCCTAACCGATAGACGAAGGGCGCAAGCCAGCTTCGTTAAAATAGGAGCGCATGCCGGCTTCTGCAAGCGGATGCAATGGCTTCTATGTAGAGAGAATGGCACGCCCTAGGGGAGTCGAACCCCTCTTCCCAGAATGAAAATCTGGTGTCCTAACCGATAGACGAAGGGCGCTTCCTTCGTGGTGGCGCCCTTATAGTCAGCACCTTCAAAAGCCGCAAGCGGCAAATTCGATTTTTTTCAAAAAAATGACAGATATTTTCGCGGTCGCAGCATTGGATATTACCGCTGCCGAATCAACAGCTTGTATGGCTTGCTGGAAGCGCGGCAAACCAGGCTGACGTAACGTGACGCCGTTCCATGCGGGCGATATCAGATCGCTCTGGCGGTCGTCATGGGCGCGCGTTTGCCGCCGCAGCCCCAATTCCAGTCGCGGCTCTTGCCGGTGTCGAGATGGACGGAATCCGTGTGGCAATAGGTGCCGACGCCGCCGCGATCCGGCAAGGAGCGTATATAGGCGGCGATATCCCATTTCGACACGCCGTCGATCTGGATGTCGGCGGCCTCGCAGCTCTTGTGCATCGATTCGTCAGCGCCGCCGACCAGGCGGTTATGCTCTTCGTCGCGATAGCCTGAGGTGACGATGACGGGCCGGCCGAAGTGGTTTTCGACCGTTTTGATCACTTTCAACAGGTCGGGCTTGAAGCAGCCGACCTCGACATGATCGTTCTGGACGTGCAGCCCGTTCGGCGCGACACGCGTCATGCCGGGCAGAGCGGCCTTGTGCAGGAGGCCGGAGAGGCTGCCGAGCAGGTTTTGCTTCGGCGCGCTGTAGAGCGCGTTCGTCGTCGATGCCGGAATGCCGCCTGTCGCCACCGAGGCGGTTTGCACGGGGAGAGGTTGCGTGCCGGAGTTCTCCGAGGATTGCTGCGGCAGCACCGGCGTCGCCGGCTGTGCGGGCACCGCAGGCTGGCTGTAGACGCTGCTTCTTGTCGGTGCCACGCCTTCCGTCGGCGCATAGGCTTGCGGCTGGATAATGGTGGACGTGCTGTTGTTTTGCGGCAGCGGCTGGTGATCCGAAAAGATGCTCATCGCCTGCGCGTTGATCCGTGTCGACTGCATGACCAGCCCGCCGATATTGGCAGGCGCTGCCATTGCCGGATCGGCCGGCGGAACCGTGGCATTCGAATCCGCTGCCACGCCCTGGGGCGCGGCCTGGGCGCCGGAGACGTTGACGAGCCGGGGGTCGGTATAGACCGAGCGTGGCGCAGATTTCGCGGGCGCTGTCGCGCCAAGCTGGGGCGCTGCGGCCGCCGTTGCCGGAACCACCGGAACCGCGGCGGCTGAGTCGAGCGCCTTCTTGTTCGACGCGCAGCCAGACAGCGCCAGCATCGACGTGGCGATCAGCAAAGCCCCCGTTACAGGCATCCGCATCTCATTGTTACGCAAGCGACCAGTCTCCAGTTGATGCGGAAAACGGCCGAAATCGCCATCTTCCGCGTCGAGTCAGCTGGAGATTGCCTGCAGGGCCGGGTCGCGGCAAGCGCCACGGCGCCGGCCGGATCCGAAATCGCAAAAGCCGCAAGCTTCGCAAAAGCCTTGCGGCGAAAACCCTTACCAGGCGCCGGTATTGCCCATGGAAGCCCAGGGTTCAGCGGCTGGAAGCGGGCTTCCCTTCTGCAGGATTTCGATCGAGATGCCGTCGGGCGAGCGCACGAAGGCCATGTTGCCGTCGCGCGGCGGCCGGTTGATAGTGATGCCGTTGTCCATCAGCTTCTGGCAGATTGCATAGATGTCGTCGACTTCATAGGCGAGATGGCCGAAGTTGCGTCCGCCGCTGTAATCCTCTGTATCCCAGTTGTAGGTAAGCTCGAGGCAGGGCGCTTTTTCGCTGCGCGCACGCTCGAGATCGTCGCGGGCAGCCAGGAAAACCAGGGTGAAACGGCCCTTCTCGTTTTCGTGGCGGCGAATCTCTTCTAGCCCGAACAGGGTGGTATAAAAGGCGAGCGAAGCGTCCAGGTCTCTGACTCGAACCATCGTATGAAGATAACGCATTCTATCTACTCCTTTATTGGGGCTGGCCCTTAACGGCAAGCCGTGGTCAGCTTCGGGCAAGTCAACATGATAAAATGTGCAGCTGGGAATAACCGAAAACTAGGACTTGCGCTTATCCGTTACCAAGATGTTAATCTTGATTTCAAGAATCAGTTAACCGTAACAGTGTGACGCGTATTCGAGGGGCTGGCGACTATGGCTGATAGGATTTCATCGAATGAATACACCGATCTCGACGAGCTGTCGTCAGAGACGGTCGATCTTGTTGAAATCACCGGGGTCGTCAAGTGGTTCGACGTCGCCAAGGGCTTCGGCTTCATCGTGCCGGACAATGGCATGCAGGATGTTCTCCTGCACGTGACCTGCCTGCGCCGCGACGGTTACCAGACGATCCTCGAGGGAACGCGCATAGTTGCCCTCATCCAGCGCCGCGAGCGCGGCTACCAGGCTTTCAAGATCCTTTCGATGGATCAATCGACCGCGGTTCATCCCTCGCAGCTGCCCCCGGTCCGCACCCATGTGCAGGTCACCGCCACCAGCGGGCTCGAGCGTGCGCTCGTCAAGTGGTTCAACCGCACCAAGGGCTTCGGCTTCCTGACGCGCGGCGAGGGCACGGAAGATATCTTCGTGCATATGGAAACGCTTCGCCGTTTCGGCCTCACCGAGCTGCGCCCCGGCCAGGTGGTTCTCGTCCGCTTCGGCGACGGCGAAAAGGGCCTGATGGCCGCAGAGATCCACCCCGATATTCCGAGCCCGGCCAGCCGGTCGCACTAAGATGCGGGGTCTCGTCCTTCATGCGATCAGAAGCGCCATCACGGCGCTTTTTTTCTTGGTCGCCCTGCCGGCCCTGGCTGAGGAGCCGATGCGGTTCGACAAGGAGCCGCTGCTCATCCAGACGG
This sequence comes from Rhizobium sp. M10, assembly GCF_002531955.1. Lineage (NCBI taxonomy): Bacteria > Pseudomonadati > Pseudomonadota > Alphaproteobacteria > Hyphomicrobiales > Rhizobiaceae > Rhizobium > Rhizobium sp. M10. The sequence continues at coordinate 158,509 of NZ_NWTA01000010.1, forward strand.
CCGCCGGCAAGACGCTGCATTTCACCGTCGAGGTCGCAGTGACCGCCGACCAGCGCGCCCATGGACTGATGTTTCGCAAGACGATGGCCGATGACGCCGGCATGATCTTCGATTTCGGCGAACCGCGGCGCGTCGCCATGTGGATGGAAAACACCATTCTGCCGCTCGACATGCTCTTTGCCGACAATTCCGGCACGATCCGCCACATCAAGGAAAACGCAACGCCCTATTCGCGCGACATCATCGATTCGATGAGCCCGGTGAAATACGTCGTTGAACTCAACGCCGGCATCGTCGGCAAATTGGGGATCAAGGTGGGCGACAGGATCATGAGCGCGACGACGACAAAGGCGAAGTGACGGCGCGCAAGCTCGTGCGCCCGCGGGCTGCTGCGTCGCGGCTATCAGGAAACTCGAGAATATCAGGATATTGAATGGTCGGAGTGGAGAGATTCGAACTCCCGACCCTCTGGTCCCAAACCAGATGCGCTACCAGACTGCGCTACACTCCGTGCCGTGATTGGCAGGGGGAATACACGGTTCACTTCGCCCTCGCAACCCATAAATCCGGCTCTGCGCGGAGATTTCTCACCGGGCCTGTGGATGCAATACGGAAAATCTCGAAAGGCCGTCAATTTGCCTGCAAGGCGCAACTGGACGTCGGCACGGTTCCGCCTTAGCCGCGGCCGAGCAGGCCGATATATTGGGCGTAGCTGATGGCGACATAGAAGAACGCGGTAATGCCGGCTCCTATCACAATGGCGTTGAACTCTGCCGAACGTCTCATCATGCGCGCAAATCCATGAAATTAATTGAGCTGTAAATAATGCCGGGGGCCGGCCGGGGCAATCGGGTTGTGATCACAACATGAGACGATCGGTAATATTGCGCAACTCGGCCGGAATTCCTGCGCTTTGAGCGGCGGCTGAACACCTGGCGGAATATTCGTGGCTGCGGCGTTCGCCGAAATCCCCGTTTCCGTATGATCGCCTCATCACCGAGGCGGGAGGGCAGGGCGTCGCGCACTGCCTTTTTTCTTGAAAAATCGGGGATTCGCGGATAAGCAAAATTCATCTCTTCGCGTTATCCCTGGCGACGAAGCGAGGCCCGGCGACGGGATTGAGACCATGAAAGGCGGGCGCAGTCCCCGCATATTCGGAGATGCCGCAGTCATGCCTGCCAAGATCTATCGTCCTGCTAAGACCGCCATGCAGTCCGGCAAGGCCAAGACCCATCTCTGGGTGCTTGAATTCGATCAGGAGTCACCCCGCAAGATCGATCCGATCATGGGCTACACCTCCTCGGGCGATATGCGCCAGCAGGTAAAACTCACCTTCGAAACGCAGGCACTTGCCGAGGCCTATGCCCAGCGCAACGGCATCGAATATCGCGTCATCGCCCCGAAGGACCCGGCGCGCCAGGTCGTGGCCTATCCGGATAATTTCCGCTATACCCGCACGCAGCCCTGGACGCATTGACATTTCTCGTCCACATATGCCGCATCCGGTCGCGCTTCGTAAACGCGGCCAGCAGACGGCCCCTTAGCTCAGCTGGATAGAGCACCTGCCTTCTAAGCAGGTTGTCGCAGGTTCGATTCCTGCAGGGGTCGCCATCATTTCAAAGAGTTAGCCGTCCTCTTCGGCCACTACTACGAACATCTGATGGTTTTTCGCAGAAGGGCTTCTAGCACTGATTTTGTCAGCGATGTATTGCCGGACCTTTTGTCCAACGGTGCTTCACTCGCATTCATGGGCATTTAGCACAAAGCTCGAATGCCCGTCTTTGAATGTATAATCATACAAGGCTGACGTAAATTCACCGGCCTTGAATTTGGGCTTCCAAAAGTTGCACGCCTCTTTGCCCAGCCCAGCCTTCATCACTTCCCCGCTAGCGGTGGGGACTGTGTCGCTCAGACGATAGAAGTACCTGATCGCCTTCCCATCCATCTCAACGCGCTCCAACGTCGTGATTGCGTCCAGCTTCCTCGGAAGAACCCTTATTGGCGTAATCGCTTGCCACCCTTGGAGCAACGAAATTTTCGGTGAGCGGTCTGGAGAGAACTATCCCTATGATCACAAGGATAGTTCGGGCCTTCTCAAAACGCGCTGATAATAACCCGCCAACTAGGGCGCCAGCGGCCCCGCACGCTGCGCCCACAAATCCATACACGGCCCAACTTGGCCACTCGCCCATAAATGCAAACATTTTCCCCCTCAGTCCGAAGCGCAGCCCTTCAATAGGTCGTCCCGGGTCCAGATTTTGGCATCAACATGCAGCTGCTCCCTCGTGGAAAAGCCCGTTCTGGACTGCGCCCGAAGGACTGATGTCCGGCCGCCACGGCAACATGGACGATCATCGACGACTGCCGATGTTCCCGACGGGCCTCGCTTGACCTGATACGGTTTCGCTTGGCTGTGGCGCTCCCCCGAAAGCCGCTACCCGTATCACATGGACCCCACAGTGTTGTCCAGGCCGATGAGAGCGGGTTCGGCACGGCAACGGGGTGCGCGGGTAAAGATATCACTGTGGTTGCAAATTGCGAGTGAGATTGTAGACCGCACGCCCCGATCAAAAGCGATTGAGTTAACGCGCCTTTGGGTATGCCTTTCGCCAGTCGCCTTACCCCGACGAAAACCCGCTCTGCAGAAATCTTCAATCTAACGCGGGAAGGCACGAGACCGCTGCGGAATTATTGCTCGAGCTGATATCGCAACACCACGAACGCATTGCCACCTTGATCACCAGCAGCCTTCCGTTCGACGAATGCACGGCCCCGTATGGCGCCCGACCGGCGCTCTGCTCGATCGCGTCACCCGCCACGTCAACATCCGCGAGATGTACGACGACCGCTATCGCCTCGCGCAAAGCGGCACCGGAAAGGCCGGCCGACACCCGTCAAAAAAATTACAGCGCGCGGATGGGATCGCCGCTCGGGCTATGCCCTCCCAGCTTGCTCATCCACGCGCTGAAGTAAACCGAAGTTTGCGCGCCGTGTGGCGGATTTTACTCCGCCGTCGACATATTTCCGGATTGTTGGCACGATTGTTGCGGCGGTCGGACGACCGCCGCAACGGGTATCGTTACAGGAGAAAATCGCCTGCACCCAGCTGGACATGGCCCTTCAGCTGAATTTCGAAGTCATGAACACCGTCGCCGTTCAAATCGGCCTGGATAACGGTAGCGTCGTCCTGGTAGTGCCAAGCGAGCGCGCCAGCCTTCTTGTCGAACAAGGCATTCTCCTGCGCCTGGAAATGGAAGGTTGCATCGCCCTGCGCAGAGCCGTTCGCATCGATCGCCGAGACGTCGATCTTATCGGTGCCGTGCTGGAAGTCGGTGATGATGTCGCGGGCCCAGCCGGACCCGGTCTCCGTCGCTGTCTTGAACGCAAACGTATCCGAGCTGGTGCCACCGCTCATGAAGTCCCTTCCGGCACCACCAATGAGGACGTCCGAGCCGGCGCCGCCCTTCAGCACGTCATTGCCGCTGAGACCCTTGAAGGTCTCGTTGCCGCCGTTGGACTGACCGGTGTGTGGCAGGTAGTCGTTGCCATCGGTGCCGGTGTATACCTTCGTCGATGTGGTCGGCGTTGTCGGTTGGGTCGGCGCGGTCGGCGCGGTTGGCGCTGTCGGCGTGGTTGGCGCTGTCGGTTCCGTCGGCGTGGTTGGCGCTGTCGGTTCCGTCGGCGTGGTTGGCGCTGCCGGCTGCGTCGGCGTGGTCGGCGTTCCCGATACCGGGGCGGAGCCCGATTCGTAGGCGCCCATATCGATAGTTCCAACGACGCGAGCGTCGCCGTCCAGATCGGCCGAGTCGACGCCGTACTTGATGGTTCCGCTGTCGATCGCCGCCGAGCCCGAGGCGAGGTGGAAGTCGCCGTTCGCTGCATTCACGAAATGCGGGTCGATGCCGAGCTTGTTGCCGTTCGCCGCGCTCGGCGTCGCGTTGCCGCCGTCGGTCCTGACCGAGGCCTGGCCGGCCGTGCCGTTGAAGGTGATGTTGTTGGCCCAGACGGTGTTCTGGTTGGTGTAGCCGCCGTAGGACGTGTTATCGATCGCAGTGTTGTTCGAGTTGACCGATGGGTCCGCTACGGCGATGTTGTTGACCCAGGTGTTGTTGCTCGACTGCGCGTTGCTGAGTTCGCCGCGCCAGGTGCCGTCGTTCAGCGGGTCCTGATTGTTGTGGTATGCGGTGTTGTTCTGCACCGTGACGGAGTCGCTCCAGGCAACCTGAATGCCTTTGCCGCCGTTCTCGTAGACGAGGTTGTTCTCGACCAGGGTCTTGAACGTGTAGTTCGGATGACCGCTCGTCTGCGTGCTCTGGAAATCGTCGATGATGATACCGTTACCATCGGTGTGCGCACCCGTCTTCGTGACGTTGTCGTGCGAGATGTTGTCACGCACGATCGTCCGGTAGCCCTCCGTCGAGGTATCGCCGGTGATGTTCCGGTTCTGGTAGATCGAGATGCCCGAGTACCAGCCCGACGACGCATTGTTGTAGGTCTCGTTCCCTTCGATCCTGATGAAGTCAGAATAGTTGAACTGAACGCCCGACTCCCCACTGTCGTGCACCTTGTTGTTGAGAATTGAGACGTGGTGGACGTTGTTCCCTTCGATGCCGTCACCGTTGCCGCCCTTGATGTCGAAGCCATCGATTGTCACGTAGTTGGCGTTGACACTGATCCCGGTGTACGAGCCTGCGGGCGGCCGGATCAGTGCTGCGCCGGGCACTTCCGAGCGGAGCGTGATGTCGCCTGCTGCCGAGCCGTCCTTATCGAAGTTGATGCTCTCGTTGTAGGTCCCCGGCTTCACCACGACCTCGTCGCCTGGCTTAAGGTCCGCCCTCATCGCCTCACTGATCGTGCGAAAGGGAGAAGAGGCACTGCCGTTTCCGCCGCTGCTGGTCGTCGATACGTAGTATGTTGTCATAGTCCTGTTCCTCAACTCTGACGTTGCGTTTGTCAGTTAATATTTTTTAGCTAATCAGCCGTTACGGCGGGGGTTATAGGACGTCATCTTGGGAAAGTGCAACAGCATCTCGGCGGTAAGTACTTGAGAAGTATGGCCATATTGCTGCCATAATGTCTCGATCACTCCGGAGTTACATTTTGAAATATTTGCGGAATTTCGAGTCTCTCAAATTGTGGCAGTATTTCTATCTCGCACGCCGCGAATTATTCTTTCTGCAACTATAGCGACATGCACGGATTGAAAACATTACAAAAACTTGATGGGCGTGTGCGGATTTCCTCAGGCCAAAGGCGGAATCTGCATTTTTTGTGAATTTAACGATTTTGGGGCAAATTCGCCCTCAAAAGTGATACTTATCGACATGGTAAGGAGGGCATGATCGTAGAATCGCCCGCACCTCGAACTTCAAAATGTGCCCCGATCAAGGGAATTGGCGATACGGTAATGGTCTCGTTTATTGAGCCCGATGCGACGAGCGAGGTACTCGGAAAGCTGCCGCAGGCATGCCGCAAGGAACACCAACCACTCACTCGAGTGGGCTGAACCACGGCCCAGTTATCCGCAGAGCAGGCGATCTCTTTGGAGCGACCGTCAACATTGCAGCGCGAACCGCAGCACGCGCATCACTCGGTCAATTGCTAGCCGCGCAAACCCGTTGCCGACTGATGTCACAGGAGAAGTGCCAGGACAGACTAGAAGTTGGGACAAAGTCGAGAAGCAAAGATTTGCTCAAGGGACCGTTGCGGCAGTTGGTCTGTCGTCAGCAGGCCGACCCGGACGGGACGTCACGGTGACTTTCTTCGCGCGGATGAAACCATCCAGCCCGTAACAGGGGCGGAGCTCGATTTCGATGTCTTCCGGTCCTTTTGGAAGGGCATAGTAGCCAGCTCGACCGCGATCTGTTGCGTAGCGGAGGACGAGACCATTGATCACGTTCTGGTGGCTGAAGCCGTCCAACTGCAGGTCCATAATATCTTCGAAGGCGAAAGTGACGACTGCATGCTTGTCAAGGATGCAGTATCCATCTTGATCAACAGCATCGGTGCCGATCCAGCCGTGAATCGTCAACTCGCTGACCGCAGTGCGATTGAGCGAGAGGCTCAGAATTTCCGCGTCATGAAAGGTCGGCTTCTGGCCGAACCAGGCCAGCAGTTCCGGACCCCCTGCAATCTTCTCGTAGGCCATCTCTCACCTCACACGTCAGATTGGTGATGCCACACGATAGCAATCTCAGACGGTGTGACAATCGGCCCTCAGTGCATCGTGTCCGTCGCTTCTGGGCGGCGGCTTCGCTTCGGACGCGTTGTCGACGGCTTGCGAGCTTGAGGCCGCAAGCCGCCGCGCGATCTTGTTTAGCGACCTTGGAAAATTTTGATTATTTTGGGAGTAGGCCGTTGGCGTTTGATGTCAACGACGTCGTCATAGGTGGCGCGACCGGAAACGACCGCTGCGATAAAACGATCGCAACCAACGCGCACAGCGTCTTTGTCCGATGTGTTTGTCAAAATGCCGAGGTTGCGACTGGACTTTCCATCGAAGCCCCTCACGCAATCTTTGGTTGCTTCGTTTCTTGCTCTTGAGCTGCCCTGCAGCAATGTGACGTATGCATCATAGTCCTGGCGCGTCGGCACGCAGGCAGTCAGAAGTCCCATGGCAATTAATACTGTTATGGTACGAGCGCGCATTATTATTCTATTCCCTTATTACCCCAATGATCGGCGTCCGATGTTTATTTCGATTCGCGTGACACCGGAAAGACCCTGCGCGAAATCACTAGGATTTCGCTGGAGGTAGAAGCGATTTGCCAATTGCGCCGCAGCTGCGGCCGGAATTTCGGAAGGGTTATTATGATCGCATTCCCAGCTGTCGCGAGCTTAAGCTCTTCTCAGCGATCCAGGAAATGATCGAAGTAAACCTTGGGAATGGGGTAGGCGTAGACGCCGCGGTCGACGAAGCCGCGTCTGTAAAGGCAGTTTCTGAGCGCCGCATTGTAATGCAGGCTCTGTGGATTCGGCGAGCCGCGTTGCCATGAACCTGCTTCCGGAACGCACCAGCGGAGTGCCTTGTCGTATCGGGTCAGGAGGACCGGGTCGGTGTCGACCCGAACGCCGCTATAGGATTGATAGTTTGAAGGAGATTCTGCGGCCGAAATACAGCCCAGGCCAAGTGCAACGCCAACGACTGCCATCAATCTCATTGGATTTAATTCTCCCTTGATCGATCATCGAAGTAATCGAACGGGAGGTTATTTGTTTCAACGCCTGCGGGCAAGAGGGGCGCACTGTTAGAGCATGAAGCCGAAAAGTGTGAGCGATTTTCGGACGACATCATGCTCTAACTCTTTAATTTAGAACAGGATACTGCCGCCGCAGCGCGGCGGCAGTATCCCTCCTCTCGGTGGATCAATCCAGGAGATCGGCCGGTACCTTGCCGCCATTTTCCGAAAGCCGCTTCATCAGCGCCTTGTGCAGCCACATATTCATTTTTGCGGAATCGTTGGTGTCGCCGGTATAGCCGAGTTCGGCGGCGAGTTCCTTGCGTTCGGTCAGGCTCGCATCCATCCCGACGGCTTTCATCAGGTCGACGATCGAGTGACGCCAATCGAGTTTCTGGCCGCTCTTTTTGACAGCGGCGTCGAGGATAGGGACGATATCGACCGCGGCGGCTGTGGCTGGGGCGCTGGGCGGTTTGCTCTGAGCGGGGGAGGCCGTAGGCGCCGGACTGGGCGCTGCCGACGGCGAAACGGGAGCCTGGGCGGGCGGTGTCTTTGGCGCGCCGGCTGCGGCCGGTTCGGCTGCTTTTGCTTCTCCGAAGATTGCATGTTTGATCTTGTCGAAAATGCCCATCCTTGAATCTCCAGTTTCATTAAATGAGAACATGCTGAAACATGGAATGCCGGACGGACTTATCCAGACAAGAGAGAAGCTATTTTCGCAGGTCCAATCGTCGGCAGAAAAACAAATTCCTCGGATAGCTGTGCCCGATTTTTTTGAAGAGGTTCTGCGACAGGATGAAGATATGGAGTGCAACCGGAAGCTATAGTTTCGATCGCCGCTGCAAATGTCTCAGGATATGCTCCGTTTTGGCGCAATCGGTCAGGAAATTCGTATTTCGATAACCGTAAAGATCATTGCCGGCGATTAAATCGGCCAGCTGTGCGACGTGCTGAAACATTCCGCATCCCACCACGTTGCCTTGCCACGGATCGCCTGCAGTCAGCAGGCGTCCAAATGATCGAAGGTACGCGCGTCCCTCGATTTTCAACTGCCGGAGAGATCGCCGGCGAATGAAAACGGAGGAAGAAACATGACCCATAATCATCACGGACTATCGCTTGCGGTGCTTGCGTCGACTTGCGCCCTCCTTGCCATGCCGGCAGGCAAGGGGCATGCGGTCGATGTCGGCGTGTCGGTGACTACAGGCAATGCCGTCAGCGCCGATGCCGGCGCGTCGCTCGGCGGAGGGAGCGGCATCGCTGCAGACGCCGATGCCTCCGTCGGCGGCTCAGACGGCATCAATGCCGATGTGAGTGCTGATGCCGGTGGCGGCAGTGGTCTCGACGCAGACGCCAATGCCCGGCTCGGCGGTTCCGATGGAATTGACGCCAATGCCACGGCTTCGATCGGACGCAGCAGCCGGGTCGATGCCAATCTCGCTCTCGGCGGGGCGGAGGAGCAAGGCGGCGAAAGGTCCGCGGCTTACGGCACTCTCAACACCTCCGAGGCGCGTATCGTGGAACTCTTCCGCAGCAGGCCCGTCGAAGAACAGCGCAAGATGCTCGTTCGTTGCGTCGATCTCTCCGCGTCAGGCGGTGGCGATTCCGGCCTTGCCGGTCTCTGCAGTCTGTTGCAGGCGACGGCCTCCCGCTGAACATGAAAGACCCGCCGAACCCAAAGGGTGCGGCGGGTCCTAAACTTAGCGTTCCGGTCAGTGCAGGATCTGGCTCAGGAACAGCTTGGTGCGTTCGTGCTGCGGATTGTCGAAGAATTCGGCCGGCGAATTCTGTTCGACGATCTGGCCCTGATCCATGAAGATGACGCGGTTGGCGACCTGGCGGGCAAAGCCCATTTCATGCGTGACGCAAAGCATGGTCATGCCTTCCTCGGCAAGCCCCACCATGGTGTCGAGCACTTCCTTGATCATCTCAGGATCGAGCGCCGAAGTCGGTTCGTCGAACAGCATGATCTTCGGGCTCATGCAGAGCGACCGGGCGATCGCCACGCGCTGCTGCTGACCACCGGAAAGCTGACCTGGATATTTGTTGGCCTGTTCGGGGATCTTGACGCGCTTCAGGAAGTGCATGGCAATCTCTTCCGCCTGCTTCTTCGGCATCTTGCGCACCCAGATCGGCGCCAGCGTGCAGTTTTCGAGGATCGTCAGGTGCGGGAAGAGGTTGAAGTGCTGGAACACCATGCCGACTTCGCGCCTGACTTCATCGATCTTCTTCAGATCGTTGGTGAGCTCGGTGCCGTCGACGATGATCTGGCCCTTCTGATGCTCTTCCAGGCGGTTGATGCAGCGGATCATCGTCGATTTACCCGAGCCGGATGGGCCGGCGATGACGATGCGCTCGCCGCGCATGACCTTCAGGTTGATGTCGCGCAACACGTGGAAATCGCCGTACCACTTGTTCATGTTGATGATTTCGATCGCCACTTCCGTTGCGGAAACGGTGAGCTTTTTAGCTGGAACTTCAGCCATGATTGTTTTCCCTCATTCTTATCGTTTGTGGCCGGTGTCGAGGTGACGTTCGACGAATGCTGAATAGCGCGACATGCCGAAGCAGAAAAGCCAGAAGGCGAAGCCGGCAAATATCAGTCCCGTCAGCGGCGTTACTGCGGTCGCCCAGTTCGGATCGACGAAGTTGAGGCGAACGATGCCGAGAAGGTCGAACATGCTGATAATCGAAACCAGCGAGGTGTCCTTGAACATGCCGATGAAGGTGTTGACGATGCCAGGGATCACCAGCTTGATTGCTTGCGGCATGATGACCAACCGCATCTTCTGCCAGTAGCCAAGCCCCAGCGAATCCGCTCCTTCGAACTGCCCCTTGGGAATGGCCTGGAGGCCGCCGCGTATGACTTCCGCCATATAGGCGGAGGCAAAGATCGATACGCCGATGATCGCGCGCAAGAGCTTGTCCACCGTCCAGCCGGCAGGCAGGAAAAGCGGCAGCATGACGCTCGCCATAAAGAGGACCGTAATCAGCGGCACGCCGCGGACGACCTCGATGAAGACGATGCAGACCGTGCGGATGACCGGCATTTGCGAGCGCCTTCCGAGCGCCAGGATGATGCCGAGCGGGAAGGAGACGGCGATGCCCACGAAGGAGAGCACCAGCGTCACCAGCAGCCCGCCCCAGAGCGGTGTCTCGACGATTTCCAGCCCGAATCCGCCGTAAAGCAGAAAGAAGGAAACGATCGGCAGCACGCCGAAGAGCAGGAGGGCGTTGATGCCCTTGCGTGGCGCCGAGGGGATGAGCATCGGCACCAGCAGAAGTACGAAAAGAATGCCGACCAGCGTCGGGCGCCAGCGCTCGTCGAGCGGATAACGGCCAAAAATGAATTGGTCGAATTTGGCGTTGACGAAGGCCCAGCACGCACCGTTCCAGCCATCCGGCTGGATGCCGCCCTGTACGGCGGTGGCGCAGAAGGTGCGGTCCGGGCCGGTCCAAACCGCCTGCACGAAGAGCCAGTCGATCGCGTGCAGGAGGGCCCAGCCGACGACGACCAGCGCCAGGATGGTAAGGACCATGTCCTTGGGTGTCGCAAGCAGGTTGCGACGAATCCAAGCGACCATGCCTTTTTCTCCTGGGGGAGGCGGCTCGGGCGCCAGTATGGCGGTTCTGACGAAACTGTTGCTCATCTTACCTCTCCACCAGCGCCATCTTGGCATTGAACCAGTTCATGAACAGCGAAGTCACGATACTGAGGCCGAGGTAAACGACCATCCAGATCAGGATCACCTCGACGGTCTGACCGGTCTGGTTCAGCGTCGTGCTGCCGACGGCGACGAGATCGGCAAAGCCGATGGCGATCGCGAGCGACGAGTTCTTGGTGAGGTTGAGATACTGGCTGCTCAGCGGCGGAATGATGATGCGGAAAGCCTGCGGAATAACCACAAGCCGGGTGATCGACGAAGGGTACAGACCGAGCGCGGCTGCCGCTTCCGTTTGCCCTTTTGCCACGCCGCGGATACCCGAGCGCACGATCTCGGCGATGAAGGCCGCGGTGTAGAAGGAAAGCGCCAGGAAAAGCGACATGAATTCGGGGCCGACCACGGAGCCGCCGCTCAGATTGAATTTGCCCGCAATCGGATAATCGAAGGAGAGCGGCGCTCCGGCAACCAGGAAGGCGAGCAGCGGCAGGCCGATAAGCAGGCCGAGCGAAGCCCAGATCGTGTGGAACGGCTGACCCGTCGCAGCCTGCCGGCGATGCGCCCAGCGCGCGGTTATGACAACGGCGACGATCGCGATCAGGAAGGCGACGCCGACGATCCAGAAACCTTCTCCAAAGATCGGTTTCGGGAACGAGAGACCGCGATTGTTGAGGAAGGAGCCGAACGGCAGCTGCAGCGATTCGCGCGCATTGGGCAAAATCGCCAGAACGCCCGAATACCAGAAGAAGATCACCAGCAGCGGCGGGATATTGCGGAAGACTTCGACATATACCGTGCAGAGCTTGGCGATCAGCCAGTTCCGCGACAGGCGGCCGATGCCGATGATGAAGCCGATGATGGTCGCGGTGATGATGCCGGTCACTGCGATCAGGATCGTGTTCAGAAGGCCGACGAGCAGCGCGCGTCCGTAGGTCGAATCGCTGGAATAGGCGATCAGCGATTGACCGACCTCGAAGCCGGCGCGGCTGTTCAGAAAGCCGAAACCTGAAGCGATGTTGGCACGCGCCAGATTGACTGCCGTGTTGTGAGCAATCCACCAGATGAGGGTGACCAGCAACACGATGGTAAGAACTTGGAAAAAAATGCCCCGAATCTTCGGGTCGTAGAGGGCGGACTGGAAGCTCCAGCCGCTCCTAGGCAATGGTGCCGAATCCGCAACATGATGCGTCATGCCTGGCCAATTCCCCATGTTATGCGCTCCTTTTCGGAGCTTTTTTATAGGAGGAGGAAAGGCGGTTGCCCGCCTTTCCCGCTTTCATGCGTCGTGCCGATCAGCGAACCGGCGGAGCGTACTGGATGCCGCCCTTGTTCCACAGAGCATTGAGGCCGCGCGCAATCTTCAGCTGGCTGCCCTGGCCGACATTGCGCTCGAAGACTTCGCCGTAATTGCCGACGTTCTTGATGATGTTGTAGGCCCATTCATTGGTCAGGCCGAGATCGGTGCCGATCTTGGTGTCCGCCTCGACGCCGAGGAAGCGCTTGATATCAGGGTTCGGCGAGTTCTTCATGTCGTCGACATTGGCCTGGGTGATGCCGAACTCTTCAGCATTGATCAGCGCATAGCCAACCCAGCTGACGATATCGAACCACTGGTCGTCGCCCTGGCGAACGGCCGGGCCGAGCGGCTCCTTGGAAATGATTTCCGGCAGGATCGCATGCTCGTCGGGGTTCTTCAGCGTCAGGCGCAGCGAATAGAGACCGGACTGGTCGGTCGTGTAGACGTCGCAGCGGCCGGCGTCATAGGCCGCATTGACCTCATCCAGCTTTTCGAAAACAACAGGATTGTACTGGAGGTTGTTTGCCTTGAAGTAGTCGGCGAGGTTGAGCTCGGTGGTGGTGCCCGACTGTACGCAGACGGATGCGCCGGAAAGCTCGAGCGCCGACTTCACGTTCAGGCTCTTGCGGACCATGAAGCCCTGGCCGTCATAATAGTTGACGAAACGGAAGTTCAGGCCGAGAGCGGTGTCGCGGTTGATCGACCAGGTCGTGTTACGGGCCAGAACATCGACTTCGCCGGACTGAAGCGCCGGGAAACGGTTGGCGGCGCTGAGCGGGGTGAACTTCACCTTCGTGGGGTCGCCGAAGACGGCTGAAGCGACGGCCTTGCAGAAATCGACGTCGAAGCCGGCCCAATTGCCGGAAGCGTCGGGTGCAGCAAAGCCGGCCAGGCCGGTATTGACGCCGCATTGTACGAAACCCTTCGCCTTGACGTCACCGAGAGTGGTGGCCGAGGCTGCCGATGCGCCAAGTGCCAAAACCGCTGCGCCGATGGCGGCGGACAGGAGCTTATTCTTCATTTTCCCAACCTTTTTCCGTTGTCTTATCTTTATCTTGTGGGGAGTGCGCCTGAACGTTGCGTCGGCCTCCCCAAGCGTCTCGACACCCTCCCGGCGCGAGTGGGTCTATCACAGTCGCAAATGTCACTATGGTCAAGTGTCGCCATCAATAATTGCGGCAAAATTCAGAAATTTGGTCAATTGCGCCGCATTCATGGGCGGCTGGTCAGGAAATGGGCGTCCGATTGCGGAAAAATAACGCGAAAATCATACTTTTCGATGCGATCCGCCGCAAGGTCCCAGGGGTTGACCGGAGGCGGCGGGGCGTCCAAAAGTCTCGTTTTCGCGTCCCTTGCCAAAGGCTATTCCCGACATGAAAGACAAAGTCAGCTTGCTGCAGAATGCCGGCATCAACACCCGCCTGAGCCATATCGGCAACGATCCCTTCGACTATCACGGTTTCGTCAATCCGCCGGTCGTGCATGCCTCGACAGTGCTGTTTCCGAATGCCCGGACGATGGAGACGCGTTCGCAGAAATACACCTACGGGACCCGCGGCACGCCGACGACGGATGCGCTCTGCGAGGCGATCGACGCGCTCGAAGGTTCGGCCGGCACCATCCTCGTTCCCTCGGGGCTTGCGGCCGTCACCATTCCGTTCCTGGGTTTCGTCGCCGCCGGCGACCATGCTCTTGTCGTCGATTCGGTTTACGGTCCGACCCGCCATTTCTGCGACACGATGCTGAAGCGGCTCGGCGTCGAGGTGGAATATTACGACCCATCGATCGGCGCCGGCATAGAGGCGCTGTTCCGGCCGAACACGAAGATCGTGCACACCGAGGCTCCGGGCTCCAACACCTTCGAGATGCAGGATATTCCGGCGATCTCGGCGGTCGCCCACCGCCACGGCGCCGTCGTCATGATGGACAATACCTGGGCGACGCCGCTTTATTTCCGGCCGCTCGATCATGGCGTCGACATCTCCATCCACGCGGCGACGAAATATCCGTCCGGCCATTCCGACATTCTGCTCGGGACGGTGTCGGCCAATGCCGAGCATTGGGAGCGTCTGAAGGAGGCGAACGGGGTGCTCGGCATCTGCGGCGCACCCGATGATGCCTACCAGATCCTGCGCGGATTGCGCACCATGGGGCTGCGCCTCGAGCGTCATTATGAAAGCGCGCTTGCTATCGCCGAATGGCTGGAGGGCAGGGAGGATGTCGCGCGGGTGCTGCATCCGGCGCTGCCGAGCTTCCCCTCTCATCATCTCTGGAAGCGCGATTTCAAGGGGGCGAGCGGCATCTTTTCCTTCGTGCTTGCCGCCGATGGTCCCGAGCAGTCCAGGGCAAAGGCGCATGCCTTCCTCGATGCGCTGCGGATCTTCGGCCTCGGCTATTCCTGGGGCGGCTTCGAAAGCCTCGCTTTGCACGCCTATCTCAACGACCGCAGGGTCGCCAAGGCGCCGACCGACGGCGCGGTCATCCGCCTGCAGATCGGCATCGAAGATGCGGCCGACCTCAAGGCCGATATCGAGCGCGGGTTTGCGGCGGCAAGCGCCGTCTGAGGGCAGGCGTGGAGCGCCGCCGTCGCTTGCGGCACTCTATGGGCGCATAGCGCGATAGCCGTAGATCCAGTCGAGATCCGCCGCCAGGCTTTGCGGCGGCTTCAGCCCGAGCACGAGGTCGCGGCCGATCCGGATCGGCCCTCTCGCATGATAGGCAAACCGGTTGAAGGCGCCGCGCTGGCGAAGCTTGGCGATGCGCGGCGCGCGATGCCTTTCGAAATGCGCCAGCGCTTCGGCGACGGGACGATCCGAAAGAAACGCGGCAAGTTCGTAGGCATCTTCGATTGCCATCGCCGCTCCCTGGGCGGCAAAGGGCATCATCGCGTGAGCGGCGTCGCCGATCAGAACCGCCCTGCCGTCCTGCCACGCGCCTGATGTGGTTTCGAACAGCGGCCAGAAGGTCAGCTTCCGCTGCCTTTCGAGCAGCGAGACGATGGCCGCGTTCCAGCCGGCAAGACGCGATCGCAGCTGTGCGCGCTGCTCTGCCGTCGGCTCGCTTTGCCAGGCCTGCGGCGCAATGTTGCCGGCGGTGATTGCCACCATGTTGAAGCTGCCGGTCTCCTTCAGCGGATAGCTGACCAGATGCGCCGACCCGCCGAGGAAAGCGGAAACGCTTGTCCGCTCGAGGAAGCCGGGGGCTTCATCCTCGGCGATGGTGAAGCGGTAGGCGATATTGCCGGAAAAACGTGGCGAGGGGCTGCCCGCAATGGATTGCCGCAGCTTCGACCAGACGCCGTCGGCGCCGATGACGACATCGACCGGCCGTTCGGAAGGCGGCGGACCCGCTTCCATGCGCATGCCGAGACGAAGCCGGCAGAGCGGATCGGCTTCGACGGCGGCGAGCAGGGCTTTCTGCAACGTGGTGCGGTGCAGGACGCCATAAGGCGCGCCCCAGCGCTGCCGCGCGAATTTGCCTGCCGGCACTGCCGCAAGCTGGCGCAGAGAACTGCCCGAAATCAGTCGGATGCTCTCCGGTTCGAGCCAGATCTTGGAAAGCCCGTCGAGGATGCCGAGGTCGGCAAGAATGCGCGAGGCATTCGGCGAAAGCTGCAATCCGGCGCCGACTTCGGTGAGTTCGTCCGCCTGCTCGAAAATCTCCGAGCTGATGCCCCGGCGCGAAAGCGACAGCGCAGCGGTCAGCCCCGCAATTCCGGCGCCGATGATGGCGGCATGTTCGACCGGCATTGCCTGTCCGATCCGGATTCTGGTCGGGTTACGCCGCCTTCACATGGAAAACGCAGCCGGCCGGATTGGTCTGGCTGGGCTTGAGGGAAGAATTGAAGCGGTAGAGCGTCGAGCAGTAGGAGCAGACCTTCTCGTTATCGTCGCCCATGTCGATGAAGATGTGCGGGTGATCGAAGGGAGCCGAAGCGCCCGTGCACATGAATTCCTTGACGCCGACTTCGATGACGCGATGACCGCCGTCGTTCTGGAAGTGAGGAATGTTGTGGCCGGCCATGTCGCTCTCCGAATGCTTTGAAATTTGCGCGAACCTTATAAGCCTTCGCCGCAAATGTGTAGAGCCAAAGCGCCGCGGCAAGCACAGTTTTCAGCCACGGTTTTTGGCTTCACGCTGGCAGGCGGCTCGATTATGGTCGCGCCAAAAAGGAAGACCCGATGAACCTGAACACGCCAGTTTTTTCAAGCTTCACCCATGACGGATTGCGGCTCGTCTTTTTCGACGAAGGCGATCCCTCCGGTGTACCCGTCCTGTTGATTCACGGCTTTGCCTCGACGGCAAACGTCAACTGGGTGCATCCGGCCTGGCTGAAGACGCTCGGCGATGCCGGCTACCGGGTGATCGCCATCGACAATCGCGGCCATGGCGCGAGCGACAAGCCGCATGATGCCGAAGCCTATCGTCCATGGGTAATGGCCGCCGATGCGATCGCCTTGCTCGACCATCTCGGCATCGCCGAAGCCAACCTCATGGGGTATTCGATGGGCGCGCGCATTTCCGTCTTTGCCGCACTCGCCAATCCGCATCGCGTCCGCTCGCTGGTGCTCGGCGGCCTCGGCATCGGCATGACCGACGGCGTCGGCGACTGGGATCCGATTGCCGATGCGCTGCTGGCCCCGTCGCTGGACGTCGTGACGCATGGCCGCGGCCGCATGTTCCGCGCCTTCGCCGAACAGACGAAGAGCGATCGCACTGCGCTCGCCGCCTGCATTCGCGGCTCGCGCGATCTCGTCGCCCGCTCGGATATGGCCAAACTCGACATGCCGGCGCTGATCGGCGTCGGCACCAGGGACGATATCGCCGGCTCGCCGCAGCAGCTGGCGGCACTGATGCCCGAGGCCGAGGCGCTCGATATTCCCGGCCGCGATCATATGCTCGCCGTCGGCGATAAGGTTTTCAAGCAGGCGGTGCTGGCCTTCTATGCAAGGGTCGGCGAGGGCTGACATCATCGTGATGCCGAAAAGCCGTTCTAAAAAACCATGGTGACGGCACCCATTTATGTTATGGGCGTTTTCCACTATATACTGGCATTGCGAAAACGGCATTCCTGTTGGTAACGAGGAGAGCGGCGATGGTCGCCAAGACAGACATTCGTGCTTTTGAAACAGGCCATCCATTGAAGGTGATGGATCCCATCTGGGACAGCCTGCGCGAGGAAGCCCGCACTGCCGCCGAAACGGATCCGGTTCTCGCCGCCTTTCTCTATTCGACGGTGATCAACCACCGTTCGCTCGAAGAATGCGTCATTCACCGCATCTGCGAACGCCTCGATCACCCCGACATGCAGGCGATCCTCCTGCGCCAGACCTTCGAGGAAATGCTCGCCGATTGGCCGGAATGGAGCTCGATCCTGCGCGTCGATATCCAGGCGGTCTATGACCGCGATCCCGCTTGCCTGCGCTTCATGGAGGCGGTGCTCTATTTCAAGGGTTTCCATGCGCTGCAGACGCATCGTCTGGCCCATTGGCTGCTGAACCGCGGCAGGCGTGACTTCGCCCTCTATCTGCAAAGCCGCTCCTCCAGCGTCTTCCAGACCGATATCAATCCGGCCGCCCGTATCGGCAAGGGCATCTTCCTCGATCATGCCACCGGCCTCGTGATCGGCGAAACGGCTGTTGTCGGCGACAATGTCTCGATCCTGCATGGTGTCACGCTCGGCGGCACCGGCAAGGAGGGTGCCGACCGCCATCCGAAGATCGGCAGCGGCGTCATGATCGGCGCCGGCGCGAAGATCCTCGGCAACATCGAAATCGGCTTCTGCTCGCGCGTCGCCGCCGGTTCCGTCGTGCTCAAGGCGGTGCCGCCGAAGAAGACGGTCGCCGGCGTGCCGGCCAAGGTCGTCGGCGAGGCCGGTTGTTCCGAACCGTCGCGCAACATGGACCAGGTGATCGGCGCCGATATCTGAGCGCCTGTTGGAAAAAGGATAGGAAAAGCCGGCAGGAACCGAGCGGGGGACAGCCACTGCCCAAGCGGCAGCCCGCCTTTACACCGCTGCTTTTCCTGTGCAAGAAGCGGCCAATCAAGACCGCTTACGGAGATGACAGAGTGAAGCCTGAAGAAATCAAGAAGCTCGACGCCTATTTCAAGCGCATGTTCAACCCGCAGATGATCGTCAAGGCGCGTCCGCGCAAGAATGATTCTGCGGAAGTCTATCTCGGCGAAGAATTTCTGGGCGTCGTCTATATCGATGACGAGGACGGCGACCGCTCCTACAACTTTTCGATGGCGATCCTCGACGTCGATCTTTGATCGCGCTCGAAAGTTTCAAGAGGACCGGGCGGCGCGATCCGCCCGGTTTTTTTGTTTTTTTGCTTCTCAAGCAAATTTTTTTTAAAATCTCCGGTTGTGGCCATCTGATATATATTAGCAAAATCAGTTAAAGACGTACGTGCCCCGGCCCGCGGCCTTTGTTTTATTGTTGTCATGCAACCTCTGGGTTGTTTTGCGCTGCACAAGACTACTTGACTATTTGTGCATCGCAGCTACCCTGTCGCCATCCCACAGCCCAACGGAGGACGGTCATGTTCAACTTTGACGATGCAAACAAGAAGAGCAAGGAAGCCGTCGATACGGCGCTGAAAACCTATTCCGATACGGCGAGGGGCTTTCAGGCAATCGCCGCCGAAGCTGCTGAATATTCGAAGAAGTCCTTTCAGGATGCGGTGACGCATTTCGAAACGCTGGCCGGCGCCAAGAGCTTCGAGGCCGTGTTCGAACTGCAGACCAGCTACGTCAAGTCCAGCTATGAGAACTTCGTTTCCGAAGCCACCAAGCTCGGCGAAATGTACGCCGATCTCGCCAAGTCCGCCTACAAGCCTTACGAGGCTCCGATCGCCGCTGCCGTCGCCAAGACGGGCAGGCAGGCGCCGCCGGCAACGCCTGCCGCTGCATGAGTTGATTGCCACGGCGCAACCTGCGCGACATATTGAAATACCGGGGCCGGCTACGCATCTGTAGCCGGTCTTTTTTTGTTTCCACTTTCGCCACAGCGTCCGCTTGGATCGGCCCGGGGACTTTTTTAGTCTTTCCCGTGCATGCCGGCATTTCTTGATTGCAGTGTCTGACAGGGGGCTTAAAATCGGCCTATTATGAACTAAGTTAGTGTTTCAGATATTCGGCGGGAAAAGCACCCTCCCATGCTCCGCCGGATTGATCGAGGAATGAATGACAATGATCGCAAAGCCGATCCGGATGCAGAACGACAGCGAAAGGAACGGGGACAACGGAAATCGCGGAACCTCGGTCATCACACGCACGAAGCCGAAGACCAAGAAGCCCAACCTCTATCGCGTGCTGCTTCTGAATGACGACTACACGCCTATGGAATTCGTCATTCACATTCTGGAGCGTTTTTTTCAGAAGGATCGTGAAAGTGCCACCCGCATCATGCTCCATGTCCACAATCACGGCGTCGGCGAATGCGGAATATTCACATACGAGGTAGCGGAAACGAAGGTCAGCCAGGTGATGGACTTCGCCCGGCAGCACCAGCATCCGCTGCAATGCGTCATGGAAAAGAAGTGAGGATCTGAACGTGCCAACATTTTCGCCTAGTTTAGAGAAGGCGCTCCATCAGGCACTGACCTTTGCCAACGAGCGGCATCACGAATATGCGACGCTCGAGCATCTGCTGCTCGCCCTGATCGACGATGCCGATGCGGCCGCGGTCATGGGTGCCTGCAACGTCGATCTCGACGCGCTGCGCAAGACGCTCGTCGAATATGTCGATAACGAACTTTCCAATCTGATCACCGGATATGACGAGGATTCGAAGCCGACCTCCGGCTTCCAGCGCGTCATCCAGCGCGCTGTCATCCATGTGCAGTCTTCCGGGCGCGAAGAGGTGACCGGCGCCAACGTGCTTGTCGCGATTTTCGCCGAGCGCGAAAGCCATGCCGCCTATTTCCTGCAGGAGCAGGAGATGACCCGCTACGATGCCGTCAACTACATCTCGCATGGCATTGGCAAGCGGCCGGGCGCCTCTGAGGCCCGCCCTCCGCGCGGCGCCGAAGAGGAAGCCGAGAGCAAGCCGACGGCACGCGGCGGCGAGGAAGAGGGCGGCCCCAAGAAGCAGCAGGATGCGCTCAAGGCCTATTGCGTCAATCTCAACGAGAAGGCCAAAGGCGGCAAGATCGATCCGCTGATCGGCCGTCACGCCGAGGTGAGCCGTACCATCCAGATCCTGTGCCGCCGTTCGAAGAACAATCCGCTCTATGTCGGTGATCCCGGCGTCGGCAAGACGGCGATCGCCGAAGGCCTTGCCAAGCGGATCGTCGAAGGCAAGGTTCCCGAGGCGCTCGCCGATGCGACGATCTTCTCGCTCGACATGGGCACGCTGCTCGCCGGCACGCGCTACCGCGGCGATTTCGAGGAGCGCCTGAAGCAGGTCGTCAAGGAGCTGGAAGAATATCCGGGTGCGGTGCTGTTCATCGACGAGATCCATACGGTGATCGGCGCCGGCGCCACCTCGGGCGGGGCGATGGATGCGTCGAATCTTTTGAAGCCGGCGCTGTCATCCGGCGCGATCCGCTGCATCGGTTCGACCACCTACAAGGAATATCGTCAGTTCTTCGAGAAGGACCGGGCGCTGGTACGTCGTTTCCAGAAGATCGACGTCAGCGAGCCGTCGATCAACGATGCAATCGAGATCATGAAGGGCCTGAAGCCCTATTTCGAAGAGTATCATCACCTGCGTTATTCGAACGACGCGATCAAATCGGCCGTCGAACTCTCGGCCCGCTACATCTCCGACCGTAAGCTGCCGGACAAGGCGATCGACGTGATCGACGAAACCGGTGCGGCCCAGATGCTGCTGCCGCCGTCGAAGCGCCGCAAGCTGATCACCGAAAAGGAGATCGAGGCAACGATCGCCACGATGGCGCGCATTCCGCCGAAGACCGTCTCCAAGGACGATGAAGCGGTGCTCGCCAATCTCGAGCAGGAACTGCGCTCGGTCGTCTACGGCCAGGATATCGCCATCGAAGCCCTTTCGACCTCGATTAAGCTGGCGCGTGCCGGCCTGCGCGAGCCGAACAAGCCGATCGGCTCCTATGTTTTCTCCGGTCCGACCGGCGTCGGCAAGACCGAGGTCGCAAAGCAGCTGGCGTCATCGCTCGGCGTCGAGCTTCTGCGCTTCGACATGTCGGAATATATGGAGCGGCATACGGTCTCGCGTCTGCTCGGTGCACCTCCCGGCTATGTCGGTTTCGATCAAGGCGGTCTTCTCACAGATGGCGTCGACCAGCATCCGCATTGCGTGGTCCTGCTCGACGAAATCGAAAAGGCGCATCCCGACATCTACAACATCCTGCTGCAGGTCATGGACCATGGCACGCTGACCGACCATAACGGCAAGAAGATCGACTTCCGCAACGTCATCCTGATCATGACGACGAATGCGGGCGCGTCCGAAATGGCCAAGGCCGCGATCGGCTTCGGCTCGTCCAAGCGCACCGGCGAGGACGAGGAGGCGCTGACCCGTCTGTTCACGCCGGAGTTCCGCAACCGTCTCGACGCGATCATTCCCTTCGCCGCGCTGCCGACGGCTGTCATTCACAAGGTCGTGCAGAAGTTCATCATGCAGCTGGAGGCTCAGCTTTCCGAACGGAACGTGACATTCGACCTGCATGAGGACGCGATCGCCTGGCTGGCGGAAAAGGGTTACGACGAGAAGATGGGCGCCCGCCCGCTTGCCCGCGTGATCCAGGACACCATCAAGAAGCCGCTTGCCAACGAAATCCTCTTCGGCAAGCTGAAGAAGGGCGGCGTCGTCAACGTCACCGTCGGTCCGAAGGAAGACGGTAAGCCCGGCATCGTGCTGGAAGCCATACCGGATACGGCGCCGATCAAGCCGAAGCCTGAAGCCGAGGTCGTGCATCCCGAGGCCGACGGCGAGGGCGATGGCGAGCTGAAGACGAAGGCGGCCCCCAAGACCCGTGCCAAGACGGTCCCGCAGGCCGAGCCTGAAGTTCGCGACGCCCCGAAGAAGGGAAGCACGGTTCCGAAGGTTCCGCGCAAGAAGTGAGATCTTGCCACTGAATTGGAAAAGGCCGCGTCATCCGCGGCCTTTTTGATTTTCCGCTTTGTTTGTTAGCTAAGGGCGCAATGTAAAATCGCGCACGAAATCTGCAAAAAAGGCTGAGGCATGAACGGATCTTTTATGCACGGCGATCGTCTGGGGGATTTCGGAGAATGTTCCTTCCACGAGCCGGAAGCCTGAAATTCTTTCCGAAGTTTGGATGAGATATTCGGTCAGTCCAGCAGCCGCAGCGCACTGCGATTCGACAAGCAGATTGATGGCCGTTGCAGGGCTATCGGTGTGGGAGACTGAAGCTCTTTGAAGGATTCGTTCGAGCTGCTTCGTATAGGCTGCACTCCTTGCAGAGGCGATCTGGACTCCTTCGACGTCAATATCTTGGACACGCCGGAAGGACGAACTGTCAGGCACGAGATAGGTCGCTTTGACGGAGATGTATGGAGGTGAGAAGGAGAAGCGGTCGGCTCTTGATGGATCCGAGGCAATGAAAGCGATGTCCCATTCGTCGCCGTCGGCATTGGCAAGTATGTCGGCAGCCGAGCCGTACTGGATTAGAGAGAGGCCGCAATCCAATTGTTCGGCAATCTTGTGGGCTATCTGGGCGCTTGGACCGACCAGGGCGCCCGCCTCATCGTCCCATCGGACCAACGCCGCATTTGACATATTGATGGCGGCCCTGATAGCGCCGGTCGGCGCTATCTCAGCCAAAATCTGCTTCCGCGTCGACATCTTCGAACTCCCTAAGATGCGAACCTGGCCGCGAGCGCTTCGGATCCTCTTGCGAGTAGGGCGACATCTACACCGACTGCGGTAAACAGCGTCCCCAGCGAAATGCAGCGGGCTGCAAACTTCTCGTCGGGGGTGAGTATGCCCGTCGGCTTTCCAAGCGCCTTCAAGCGGCTTATCGCGTCCTCGACCGCCACAACCACTTCAGGGTGGCCCGGTTGACCAGGATGGCCAAAGCTCGCCGCGAGATCAGCCGGGCCGATGAAGATGCCGTCCACTCCTTCGACAGCAGCGATGGACTCGAGATGATCGAGCGCTTCCCGGGTCTCAATTTGAACAAGCAAGCATATCTCCTGCTCCGCGATCTGTGCGTAGTTCGAAACGCGCCCGAAGCGTGTGGCACGCGTCAAGGCGGAGACACCGCGAATCCCGCGCGGCGGATACCGTATGGCTGCTACGGCGGCCATCGCCTCCTCTTCATTCTGCACATACGGAACGAGCAGCGTCTGCACGCCGATGTCCAGGAACCGCTTGATCAGCACAGGGTCGTTGAAGGCAGGGCGTACGACGGGAGAAACGCTGTAGGGCGCGACCGCCTGCAATTGGGGCAGGACGGTGAGGACGTCGCTGGGAGAGTGCTCGGTGTCGAACAGCAACCAGTCGAAGCCCGCCGGCGCCACGATTTCCGCTGCGTAGCTTCCCGGAAGGCCGCACCATAGACCGATCTGGCTTTGCCCAGCCATAAGCTTCCGTTTAAAGTGATTGACGGGGAGTTCCATCGCAACCTCACACAAACGAAACGCCGATGGAGCCGACCGGCCCGTAATCAGCCTGGATGACATCGCCCTTGGCGATATCCACGGGGCGGGTGAACGAACCGGCAAGAACGATCTGGCCCTTCTTCAAGCCGCCTCCGACAGCATGGAGCTTGTTCACGAGCCATGCGATTCCGGCGGCTGGATGCCCCATGATGGCTGCGGAAACGCCCGACTCCTCGATGGTTCCATTTTTCGAAAGCGTTGCGCCGACCCAGCGGATATCGATATCCATCGGCCGGACGATACGACCACCCACGACGATCGCTCCGAAAGCCGCGTTGTCGGCGATCGTGTCGGTGATCGCTCTTGGCACTTCGGTTCGATAGTCGATGATTTCGAGAGCGGGAACGACAAATTCGGTCGCCCTCATCACGTCATAGATACGGGTGCTTGGACCTTCAAGATCCTCACCCATTACGAATGCGAGTTCGACTTCGAGACGAGGCTTGATGAACAGATCCGCTTTGATCTGCGCTCCATCATTGAAGAGAGCGTCGTCGAGAATGACGCCGTAATCGGGCTCCGTCATCTTCGAGGCCATCTGCATTGCCCGCGACGTCAGTCCGATCTTGTGGCCGACGATCCGTGCACCTTTAGCAATCCGCGCCTGCGCCCAGAGCGCTTGTATCTTGTAGGCGTCTTCGAGTTCCAGGTCCGGATATGTCTTGCTTGGCTGGATGATTGGCTTGCGTTCGACTTCGGCCCTCAGCAGCGCGTCGGCTGCCTCCTGGCGTTCCTTTTCCGTGATCATGATTTGGCTCTGCTGGTTTCGTTATTTGATCGGAGGGCGCGGCAGGGCTGCCTCACCCGGCTCCATGACATAGGTGTAGTCGAGCGAGAACCACGGTCCTGCGACGTCCGCGTCGGACGGGTGCGGTTCTTCATGCCGGACGAAGTTGCCCGTCAACGCCGCGGTCACGCCAAACTGCACGTCGGAGTCGATATTTGGATCGCTCGGGTCGAAGACCTGGGAGATGAGTGTCTTGTACCCGCGCTTAAAGATGAGTGCGTGCAGATGGGCGGGGCGATAGGGGTGACGGCCTTGCGCCTTGAGAAGGCGACCCACGACCCCGTCCACCGGGATCGGATAACCAACCATCTTGACCGTTCTGAACCAGAAGCGGCCTTCTTCGTTCGTGGTGAGCTTCCCACGGAGATTCATTTCTGCCTGATCGGGATCCTGGTTTTCGTAAAGACCGACAGGCGACGCATGCCACACGTCGACCTCGGCGCCTGCTACAGGCTTGCCGTCCCGATCGATCACCTTCGCATGGACGAACAAAGGCGTGCCTGGAGTCTCGGACCGGATGATGGTTCCACCGTTCTCCACTCGCGGAGAGTTAAGCCGCCAGAATGGTCCGAGCAACGATTGCGACGTCTCCGTCTGCCCTTTGTCACCGTTATTGAGCAGGCAGACGAGCGAAGAGACGCCGAGCGATCCTGCCATCAGCACGAACTCGTTGTGACTATCAGTCTGCAATTGGCCAATTTCGTTGAGGAGCGCTGTAGCCTCGCGGAATTCAGCTTCCGAAAGCCTGACCTCCCGTACGAACGCGTGGAGGTGCTTCACCATTGCGACGAGTATTTCACGCAGCCTGGGATCCGCGGTGTGGTTCATCACGGCGAGGACGGCAGGCGTCAACTCGCTCTCGGTTCTGATTGGCATGCTGCCACCTCCTCATGTCGCTCCAGTATCAAAATAATCGATTATTTGTCAAGCTGAGTAGCTGCTGCTCAACCGCTATGTTTGCCCTGTTTAACTGATAAAGACGAGTTAAAGTACTGGTATATAACAGAAATATTGTCTTCGGTGAGCGGATTTGTGGGGCAAAATCTGCTTTTCCCAGGGTCAAGTTGACATTAATAATCGTTTATTATATCGATCATCGAAAGTTTTGATTGTCTGGGAGGAGAGATGGACTCGAGCGACGACGGCGCCCGTGGCGCACTGACAGAAGAAGACGCGCCGTCCGCTGCTTTTGCCGACGATGGAAAAAACACCATCGGCAGCCAGCTCGCTTCGCGTCTTCGAGAGGCCATCATTTCCGGGGAACTGGAGGCGGGCAGCAAGATCAATCTCGACAGGGCGCGAAAGACGTTCAACGTCAGCCTGAGCCCCTTGCGCGAAGGCCTGGCCCGACTCATTTCCGACGGCTTGGTTGAGTTTCAGGACAATCGAGGCTATCGCGTCGCCCCGATCTCGCTTGCCAATCTCGAAGAAGTTACGACCCTTCGGGAGGAGCTCGAGGTCTTCGCGCTGCGCGAATCCATTCGCGTCGGCGACGTCGAGTGGGAGGGCAACATCATGCGTGCGCTCCATCGTCTGAACCGCACTGAGCGCGATGCCGCCCGTCCCGAAACCCTGGAACACTGGGAGGCGCTGCACCGCGAATTCCACCTCACCTTGATCTCGGGCTGTGGCAAGCCCCTGCTTCTTCACTTCTGCAATCTTCTGCTGAATCTGAACGATCGATACCGCCGCGCCTTCCTTGTCCGCACATCCGGGGACCGCAATGTAGGTCAGGAACACAGCGAGATTGCGCAGGGCGCCGTAGCACGCGACGTTGAATATGCTTGCGAGAAGCTGCGACAGCACATCCATCGCACCGGAACCAATCTTCGCAACCATCTTGCGACGAAAGGCGTCGTATGATGGCCGCCTCAAGACCAAAAGCGGCGCTCCCGATCGGCGTCGCGCACTTCTCGTCTATAATGCTGCCCCCTACGGAGTTCGCAAAGATTGCCGGACGCGCAGGTTTCTCCAGGGTCGGCCTCAGGCTCCATCCAGCCTTTCCCGGCGCGCCGTACTATGAACTGCCTGTCGGTAGCGCAGCAGCCAGCGAGTTGAAGGCTGTGCTTGCCGGTGAAGAAGTAGAGGTCTTCGATATCGAGTTCTTCGTCATCGATCCCTCTTTCGACGCGTCGTCGGTGGAGGCGACCCTCGCCGCTGCTGCGAACATTGGAGCGCGTCAGCTCAGCGTCTGTGGTGACGATCCGGATCATGCCAGACTGTTATCGAACTTTTCGGATTTCTGCGTCCTCGCGGGACGGTACGGCTTGGCGGTAGACATCGAAAACATGGGCTGGCGGGTGGTCAAAGCCTTTGAAGACAGCATCGACCTCGTGAGAGGGGCGGGGATGGATAATGCCGGCGTTCTCGTCGATGGCATTCATTTCTTCAGGAACGGCGCGGCTCTGGCAGACTTGCGGGCCAACCTCGACAAAGTGAAACATGTTCAACTATGCGACGTAGCCGGTCCGGCGCCGACAAAGCCGGAGGAAATGATCGCGGAAGCAAGAAGCGGCCGACTGCCTCCAGGCGAGGGGGAGCTGCCTTTGGGCGATTTGGTTGCCGTGGTCGGCACCGCCGCTTCCATCTCGGTGGAGGTGCCTCTGGTCGGATCCGTGGCGCCGGAGGTTCACCTCAAACATCTTTTCAACTGCGCGGAAAGAACGGTCAGACCGGATCGATAGTCCGGCGCGGATGCAAATGATCCGCACCGGAAGGAGGAAATCATACATGGGTTATACATTCGAATTTGGTGCGGTCTTTGACCGCGCCCCGGAGTTGCTTTGGGGTTCGCTCGGTACGATCGGTCTGGCGCTGGCCGGAATGCTCCTCGCGCTCCTAATCGGCATTCTCGGCGTTGCCGCAAAAACGTCCAAGATCCCGCTCGTTCGAGCTCCCGTGACCGGGTTCGTCGAAGTCGTCCGGAACACGCCTTTCCTCGTGCAGATTTTCTTCATCTATTTCGCGCTTCCCTTGATGGGGATACGCCTGAACCCGACCGTCACTGCGATCATCGCGCTCGGCATCAACGGCGGTGCATACGCGATCGAGATCATCCGCGGCGGCGTCGAGAGCATCAGCAAAGGTCAGATCGAGGCAGGCTTCGCGCTTGGCCTCCATAAGGGCGATGTCTTCCGGCTGATCGTGCTGAAGCCGGCTCTCCGGGCAATCTACCCGTCGCTCACAAGTCAGTTCGTGATGCTGACCCTCACGACCTCTGTCTGCACCTCGATCGCAGCCTACGAGCTAACATCGGCGGCGCAGAGAATCGAATCCGATACGTTCCGCAGCTTCGAGGTCTACTTCACCGTAACCGCCATCTACCTCGTCATTTCGACCCTGATGATGGGTATGTTCGCCCTCATTTCCCGCCACCAGTTCAATTACCCGACGCGATAGGAGGCACTTATGAGTCCCATCGGCGAAAACGAATTTCTCTTCATCTTGCAGGGCCTCAAATGGACCGTACTGCTAGCGATCATCGGCTTTGTAGGTGGAGGCGTGTTCGGGATATTGATCGCCCTGGCGCGCACATCGAAAAATCGGACCGCGCGCATTGCGACTTCGGGCTACATCGCACTCTTCCAGGGCACGCCGCTTCTGATGCAGCTTTTCGTCGTGTACTACGGCGTGGCGTTGCTCGGCATTGACGTCAATGCCTGGCTCGCGGTGGCTATTGCCTTCACTCTTCATGCGAGTGCCTTCCTCGGCGAGATCTGGCGCGGCTCCATCGAAGCCGTTCCGAAAGGTCAGAGCGAAGCCGCAAACGCGCTTGGCCTGCACTACGTATCGCGGATGAGGGACGTCATCCTTCCGCAAGCCCTGAAAATCTCCATGCCTGCGACCATCGGCTTCCTAGTCCAGCTCATCAAAGGAACCTCGCTCGCCGCGATCGTCGGCTTTATCGAGCTGACCCGAGCTGGACAGATTATCTCGAACCAGACCTACCGGCCGCTCCTCGTCTTCGGGATCGTCGGCGTGATCTATTTCATCATTTGCTGGCCGCTGTCGCACCTTGGAAGCGGCCTCGAAAAACGGATGGCGAAAGCAGTCCGCTAACCGCTTCGTTAGAAGCAAAACCAAAGAGGAGGAGTAAGCAATGCAGATCAACCGTAGGAAATTTCTGGGAGTCGCTTTTGCAACGGCCGCTTTCGCCACCATCGGCGCCGCCGCCGCATCGGCCGCCACGGTCGAAGAGATCAAAGCCAAGGGCACTCTCGTCGTCGGCATTCAGGGCGACAACGCACCATGGGGCTTTGTGAATACGAGCGGCAAACAGGACGGCTTCGACGCCGACATCGCGACGCTGTTCGCCAAGGAACTCGGCGTGAAGGTCGAGTTCCAGCCGCTCGCGGTCGCCAACCGAATTCCGGCGCTGACGACGGGGAAGGTGGATATCCTGTTCGCCACAATGGCCATGACCGAGGAGCGTGCCAAATCGATCCAGTACAGCAAGCCGTATGCGGCGAACACAATTTCGCTCTATGCCGCCAAGGCCGATGCCGCAAAGGCGCCGGCCGATGTAGCTGGCTGGGAGATCGGTGTGCCGAAGTCGAGCTCGCAGGATAAGGCTGTGACGGACGCCGTAGGATCGACTGCAACGATCCGCCGCTTCGACGATGACGCCGCCACGATCCAGGCTCTCATTTCGGGACAGGTAAAGGCTGTCGGCGGCAACCAGTTCTACGGACAGAGGCTCGATGCGGCCAGCGCCGGGACTTACGAGCGTAAGATCGACTTCCTGAAGACCTATAACGGCGTCGGAACTCGCCTTGGCGAGAAGGACTGGAACGAAGCCGCCAACAGCTTCCTCGACAAGATCAAGGCAAGCGGGGAGCTGGCGGCCATCACCAAGAAGTGGATGGGCATCGACCTTCCTACATTCCCAGAATCCATCCCCAACATCCCGTTCACCGTCAAGTAAAGCATACATGGAGGGCGCCGTGCTCAATTCTTCAAACGATCAGTCGACGTTGATTTCACTCGAGAAGCTGGAGAAATGGTACGGCTCCTTCCATGCTCTGAAAAACATCAGCCTGTCGGTTCGCAAAGGCGAGAAGATCGTCCTTTGCGGCCCATCGGGTTCTGGCAAATCTACTTTGATCCGCTGCATCAACGCGCTTGAGACGATCCAGGACGGGAAGGTCGTCGTCGAAGGACAGCTGCTGGATGGCAGCACCAAGGCTGTGGACACGATCCGACGCGAAGTGGGCATGGTGTTCCAGAGTTTCAATTTGTTCCCTCACATGACCGTACTTCAGAACTGCACGCTAGCCCCCATGCGCGTTCGCGGCACCAGCCGCGCCGACGCCGAACGACTGGCACGAAAATATCTGGAGCGTGTCCGTATTCTTGATCAGGCGGAAAAATATCCCGCCCAGCTTTCCGGAGGCCAGCAGCAGCGCGTCGCGATCGCGCGTGCGCTCTGCATGGAGCCGAAAGTGATGCTGTTCGATGAGCCCACGAGCGCGCTAGACCCCGAGATGGTCAAGGAAGTGCTAGATACAATGATCGGGCTCGCACGCGACGGCATGACCATGATCTGTGTCACCCATGAAATGGGCTTCGCCCGCCAGGTAGCAGACAGGGTCATCTTCATGGCCTCCGGTGAGATCATCGAAGAGGCTGAACCCGAGATTTTCTTCAAGGCTCCTCAGCACGAGCGCACCAAGGCGTTTCTCGGCGAAATACTTGCCCATCACTGATTTGGTAGAGCTATCAAAATGGACAACAGGAAATTTCATGTCGGGCTGATCGGAGCGGACGTTCAGATGTCGAAGTCGCCGGCTCTCCACGAGACCGAAGCATATCAGCTTGGACTGGAATATCGGTACGAGCTTCTCGATCTGGCCGAGCGTGGTCTCCCTGCATCTGCGCTGCCAGATCTTCTCGACGAGATCGAACGCCGGGGTTTTGCGGGAAGCAACATCACTCACCCGTGCAAGCAGACCGTTATCACTCACCTTACCGATCTGTCGGAAGATGCCCGTATGCTCGGTGCAGTCAACACGGTCGTGCTTCGCAATGGAAGGCGGATTGGGCACAACACCGATTGGTATGGCTTTTATAAGAATTTCGAGCGCGGATTGCCCGATGTTGCCAAAACACATGCGGTCCTGCTTGGCGCAGGCGGCGCGGGGGTCGCAGTCGCGCACGCAGCCATCAAGCTCGGAATCGAGCTGCTCTCGATCTTCGACCAGGACGCAAATCGCGCCGCCACGCTTGCCGATCAGCTCAATCAGCGCTTCTCAAAAAGGTGCGCTCAGCCGATCAGGGATGTCAGCGCCACGCTCGCTTCGGCCGACGGGCTGATCCACGCCACGCCGACGGGTATGCGAAGCCATCCTGGCATTCCGATCGACCCGGAAGCGCTTCAGTCGCGTCACTGGGTGGCTGATATTGTCTACATGCCCGTCGTGACCGAACTTCTGGCTTTGGCCGAGAAGAAGGGCTGCAGAACGCTGCCCGGTGGTGGAATGACGGTATTCCAGGCCGCCGCGGCGTTCGAATTGTTTACCAGCGTGCAGCCGGACGCGGAACGAATGTCGCGTCATTTCGAAGAGTTGTGCTGAGCTGGAGGACATGCGATGCCGCATATCATCATTGACTATAGCAGGGGCGCTGCCGAACGCGTCGTTATTGACGAGCTGACCAGAGCAGTGCATCGCCGAGTCCGCGACGGGGGCCTCGTAAAGCCTACTATAGTTCGCACATTCGCCAGGGAAGCGACTTTCTCCTGCGTCGGTGACGAACATGCCGACAATCACTTCATTCAAATAATTGTGCGTGTGGCTCCCGGACGGCCGATGGAGACCAAACGAGAACTGCTGAAAGCGGTTCTCGACGCCGCTCGGAATGTCGCAGCAGCCGCACTGCAGGAAGGGCGGCTTGGGCTTCGCGCCGATCTCTACGAATCCGATCCGAATTTCGCATTCCAGGAAATAGCACTCGCCTGAACTCGTCGGTGCTTTCACAAGGGTAATTGCAATGAGCCTGATCTATGTTCTTAACGGCCCAAATCTCAACCTACTGGGCAAGCGCCAGCCTCACATCTACGGCCACGAGACACTGGCCGACGTCGAGGCCTCCTGCCGGAGGCTGGCATCGGAACTCGGACACGAGCTCCGCTTCCACCAGAGCAACCGCGAATACGAAATCATCGACTGGATCCATGAAGCGCGTGAGAATGGTGCCGGCATCGTGATCAATCCTGCTGCATTCACGCACACGTCGCTTGCCATCCTCGACGCTCTGAATACGTTCGAAGGTCCCGTCATCGAGATCCATATCTCCAACGTGCATAAGCGCGAAAGCTTCCGCCATCACTCCTTTGTCTCCCACCGGGCAGACGGCGTAATCGCCGGCCTTGGGACAGAAGGCTACCAGCTCGGTATCCGCCGCGTGGCGACAATGCTAAAGACCCCGAAGAACGGCTAACGCATAATGGTCGACCGGGTCAAACTAGCGGTCCTCGGGGCGGGGCTGATTGGAAAGCGTCCTATTCGACAGTCTTGGAAGAACCCGCGGGGCTTTGATTGAGAAGCCGGCGGAACACACTTTCAGCGCGCGTTGCGCCGCCCTGAAGCACGTCACGTGCTACCTATGCCAGAGCTGCCCTGATCTTTTCGGCATTGGCGGCAAGCACCGCGCCGTCCTCCATCTTGCCGGAATGCGGCTTGAGCGCCACGCCTTCATGACGGGGAATGATGTGGAAATGCAAATGGAACACCGTCTGCCCGGCGGCTGGTTCGTTGAATTGGGCGATAAACACACCATCGGCATCGAACACCTCTTCGAGCGCCTTGGCGACCTTCTGCACGACGGTGATGGCATGGGCGAGGGTAGCGGGATCGGCATCGAGGATATTGCGTGAAGGCGCCTTCGGAACGACGAGCACATGGCCCGGCGCCTGCGGCATCACATCCATGAAGGCGACGGTATGCTGATCCTCATAGATACGGTGCGAGGGGATTTCGCCGCGCAGGATCTTGGCGAAGATGTTGTTGTCGTCATAAGCGGCCGGCTTGGTCATCGCGAAATCTCCTCACTTTCTATTTGATCGGGTAGCGCGCTCGGCAGGGCGGCGTCAATCCTCCTGCTGGCGCTCGCCCTTGCGGAAGGGGCTGTGCTCGGCCAGCAGCTCGCCCATCTGTTCGACATCGGCGCGCTCGCGGGCGAGATAATCGCCGATCGCCCGACGAAGGCCGGCATGGGCGACATAATGGGCCGAATGCGTCGTCACCGGTAGGTAGCCGCGGGCGAGCTTGTGTTCGCCCTGGGCGCCGGCCTCGACCCGCTTCAACCCTTTCGTAAGGGCAAAATCGATCGCCTGGTGAT
This sequence comes from Rhizobium sp. M10, assembly GCF_002531955.1. Lineage (NCBI taxonomy): Bacteria > Pseudomonadati > Pseudomonadota > Alphaproteobacteria > Hyphomicrobiales > Rhizobiaceae > Rhizobium > Rhizobium sp. M10. The sequence goes on from NZ_NWTA01000010.1 coordinate 191,377, forward strand.
AGCAGACCTCGAAATGCAGGAAGGGGTGATCCTCGATGCAGCCCCAGTGACGGCCGTAGAGCGTCTCGCCGCCGATGAAGTTGATCGCGCCGGCGACGTAGCGCCCGTCGCGCTTGGCCATGACGAGCAGGATGTCGTCGGCCATGCGCTCGCCGATCAGCGAGTAGAATTTGCGGGTGAGGTAGGGCCGGCCCCATTTGCGCCCGCCGGTATCCATGTAGAATTTGAAGAACTGGTCCCAGATGCGTTCCGTCAGGTCGCTGCCGGTCAGCCAGTCGATGCTGATGCCGTTTTCGAGTGCGGCCCGGCGCTCCTTGCGCAATGCCTTGCGTTTGCGCGAGGCGAGCGTTTCGAGGAATTCCTCGTGATTGGCATAGCCGTCATTGATGAAATGGAACTGCTGGTCGGTGCGGTGCAGATAGCCGTCCATCTCGAAGACGCCGATCTCTTCATCAGGGACGAAGGTGACATGGGCCGAGGAGATGCCGAGCCGGCGCACGACCTCCTTCAGGCTTTCGGCGATCGCGCTCTGGATCGGCAGCCGCTGCAGCCCCTCGGCGACGAGAAGCCGCGGACCCGTCGCCGGAGTGAATGGGATAGAGCATTGAAGTTTGGGATAATAGCGCCCGCCGGCCCGCTCGAAGGCATCGGCCCAGCCATGGTCGAAGACATATTCACCCTGGCTGTGGTTCTTGAGGTAGCCGGGCAGGGCGCCGATCAGGTCACCGCGATCGGTCTCGAGCAGCAGGTGATGGCCGAGCCAGCCGGTCTCGGCGGTGGCCGAACCGGATTCTTCCAGCGATGACAAAAAGGCGTGCGAGACGAAGGGATTGTAAGCGATCGTGGTGCCGCTCTTCGATGCCCCGGAAAGCCTGGACCAGCTCTCCGGGGAAATCGCCGTGAAGGAATGTTCGACGCGAATGGTGAGGTCGTCAGTCATGGGGCAAATGCGAAGCCTGTGGGAGCGCGGTTTCGGCTTTCCCTCAATCTGCGCATGATCTTGGCCAAAAAGCGAGCGTCAAACCGCCACACGCGGGTCGAAGCCTTCGAAGGTCATCTGGTCCGCATTGGCGAAGGTCCGCCGGCGGGCGTCTTCGTCGCGCACCGTCCAGGTGATGACGGGAATGCCCTTTTTGCGTTCGCCTGATATGAAGGCATTCGGCAGGTCGTCGTAATAATAGGAGATGAAATCGAGACCGATCTCCAACGCCTTGGCATGCGTTGCGAACTCCTCCGGCGTGTTGCCGTTGGCGGTCAGCCCGAGCGGGTAGGGGGAGCCGAGCGCCTTCAAATCGCGCAGCAGCCAGTGGTCGAAGCTCATCAGCGCCACCTTGCCCTCATAACCCTGAAGCACTTCGAGAACAGATTCGGCAAACCCTTCATCATCGGCCTCGCGGCCCTTCAGCTCCAGCACCAGCGGCACCTTGCCCCGGACGAGATCGAGAAGCTGGCTGAGCGTCGGCACCTTGTCGCTGGTGCCGCCGACGGCGATCAGTCCGAGTTCCCTGGAGGTGCGCTCCCGGATGTCGCCGGTGAGACTGCACAGGCGCTGCAGGTCCTCGTCGTGAAAGATGATCGGCACGCCGTCGGAGGCGTAATGCAGATCGCATTCGATCGCAAAGCCCGCTTCGACGGCGCGCGAAAAGGCCGAAAGCGTGTTTTCCCAGACGAGCTTATTGAGGTCGTGAAAGCCGCGATGGGCGACCGCCACGTCCTTGATCCAGGCCGCATTCGTCATTCTGCGATTTCCATGATAGCATCGATCTCGACGGCGGCGTTCAGCGGCAGGGCTGCCATGCCGACGGCGGCACGCGCATGTTTGCCGGCCTCGCCGAGCACGCCGGCAATCAGGTTCGACGCGCCGTTGATGACGAGATGCTGCTCGACAAAGTCGGGCGCCGAGGCGACGAAGCCGTTCAGCTTGATGACGCGCCGGATGCGGCCGAGATCGCCGCCAAGAGCGGCCTTCGCCTGGGCGAGGATATTGATGGCGCAGAGTTCGGCGCCGCGCTGGCCCCTTGCAACATCGACCGTCTTGCCGAGATGGCCGGCGACGGCGATCTTGCCGCCTTCGAGCGGCAGCTGGCCGGAAATGTAGAGAAGATTGCCGCTGATGACATAGGGAACGTAATTTGCGGCAGGGGCCGCGGCTTCGGGCAGGGTTATCCCCATCTCAGTCAGGCGCGCTGCAATTTCATCGGACATTTTCGTCTCCGCTTTTGTTGTCAATGTTTCAAAAATTATGCATCAAGACTAGAATCTTTAATATGACAGCTTCGAGCCTCGATTTGGCCGAAAGAGTTCATATAACATCGCGGCCGAGTCCAACAGGAGTGAATGAATGTTCCGATCGTCGCTTGCCGCTCTGCTTCTTGCCAGCGTCTCCGCCAATGCATGGGCGGGTGCGCCTGCGGCAAGCGCTGCGGCCGCGACCGGCCTCATCGCCCATCGCGCTGTCTACGATCTCGAATTGAAGGACGCTTCGGACCGCTCCGGCATCGCCGGCATGTACGGCCGCATGGTCTATGAGTTCGACGGCAGCTATTGCCAGGGCTTTACCACCAATTTCCGCTTCGTGACACAGATCGACACCGGCGACAGCGTGCGCGTCAGCGACCAGCAGACGAAGACCTTCGAGAACCTGAAGGACGGCAAGTTCACCTTCGACACCAAATCCTTCACCGACGACCAGCTCGACAAGGAGGTCAACGGTGCCGCTCAGGATCAGCCTGACGGCGTCAAGGTCGATCTCAAGCAGCCGGCGAGCCGCGAGCTGCAACTGGCCGAAAGCCGCTTTCCCACGGAACACATGCTCGATGTGATCCAGAACGCCAAGGACGGCAAGCGCTTCTTCGAGGCGCGCGTTTTTGACGGTTCCGATGACGGCGACAAGGCGCTGGCGACGACGACGATCGTCGGCAAGCAGCAGACGCCGGTTGCCGAGGAGGCCGATGCCGGCAATGCCGGCGCCTTCTCCAAGACCGCGTTCTGGCCGGTGACGATCGCCTATTTCAACGAGAATGCGAAATCCGATTCGCTGCCGGTCTATCGCATGTCCTTCAAGCTCTATGAGAACGGCATCACCCGCGACTTGACGATGGATTACGGCGATTTCGTTCTGACGGGCAAGCTTGCCAAGCTGGAACTGCTCGAGCGCAAGGCCGAGGCTTGTCAGTAGCGGCTTTTCCGCTGTCATAAAACTGTATCATAAAGTTCATTATTGTGTGGGCGACCAGCGATGATTGAGTCGCCTTCTGTCGTCCTGCTCTTCGGATCGGTGCGATCCCAGCGGCCAGTCCATCGCGACGGGGCCTGTAATTTCAAAAGAGGCCTCCAGACAATTACGCGCCGAAAGCCTGGAAAGCCCGCCTCATGGCCGAGACCGATCTCGCGACTGTTCAGAATGCCGCCCTGCCGGTAGTTGCCGCCGATCCGGCGGAAATTGCCCGCATTTCCGATGGCATCGATATCTCCGACCGCGCCGGCATTTCGGTCTATGGTGACCGCGCCCAGCAGTCGGTCAGCGACTATGCCGACAGAATTCTGCGCGAGGTCCGCAACAAGGATCTCGGCGAGATCGGCCGGCTGCTGACCGACATCATCATCAAGTCGAAGAACCTCGATCCGGCATCCCTGAAGGACAAGGGTTTTCTCAGCCGTATGTTCCTTTCGGCGAAAGCGCGGCTCGAACGGTTCAAAGAGGAGTTCGAGGACGTGGCCGGCCAGATCGACCGGATCGGCCTGGAACTCGACAGACACAAGGATACGCTGAGGCGCGACATCGCGCTCCTCGATGATCTGCACGAGGAAACCAAGCAATCGATCATGCGGCTGGATGCCTATGTGCAGGCCGGCAAGACGTTCGCCGAGCGTTTCCGCAGCGTCGAGCTGCCGAAACTGAAGGCGCAGGCCGAAGCGGCGGCGACCGGTCCCGGCGGCGGCATGCTGGAGGCGCAAACCTATCAGGACAGCCTGCAGGCGCTCGACCGGCTGGAGAAGCGGGTCTTCTATCTGCAGCAGGCGCGCCAGCTCGGCATCCAGCAATTGCCGCAGATCCGCATCGTCCAGTCGGGCGACGAGACATTGATCGAGAACCTGCAGGCAACCTCCGCACTGACCGTCCCGGCCTGGAAGCAGAAGATGGTCATCCTGCTCGGCCTGACGCGGCAGAAATCGGCGCTCGACCTGCAGAAGGCGGTGACGGATGCCACCAACGACATGATCCGCCAGGCATCCGAGATGATGAAGGACCAGGCGATATCAATTGAGCAGCAGTCGCAGCGCGGCATCGTCGATATCGACACGCTCGCCAAGGCGAACAAGGATCTGATCGATACGATATCAGGGGTGCTTCGGGTTCAGGAGGAGGGACGTCGCAAGCGGGCGCTCGCCGAACAGCAGATGGAGCAGATGACGATCGAGCTCAAGAAAGCGATGACTCAGGCGTGATCGACAGAACGACGATGCGAGCGCTGCTTTCAGGCCTGGCACTTCTTGCCGCCCTGGGCCTTACCGGCTGCAATCCCTTCGGCCAGGGGCCGGAGTTCTCAATCGTGTCGGGCTCGGAAAATACCGTCCTGCAGCCGATCGTCGAAGAGTTCTGCAAGCAGAAGAACGCCACCTGCACCTTCAAATATGAGGGCACGCTTGATATCGGCCTGGCGCTGCAGAGCGACCAGGGTGTTGCGCAGGATGCGGTCTGGCCGGCCTCCAGCGTCTGGGTCGACATGTTCGACACCCGGCGCCGGGTCAAGAACCTGACCTCGATCGCCCAGACGCCGGTGGTATTGGGGGTGCGCAGGTCGAAAGCCGAGCAGCTCGGCTGGATCGGCAGGGACGTGTTCATGAAGGACATCCTGGCGGCGGTCGAGAGTGGATCGCTGAAGTTCCTGATGACGTCGGCGACACAATCCAATTCGGGCGCCAGCGCCTATCTCGCCATGCTGTCGAGCGCGCTCGGCAACAAGCCTGTGATCGAACCCGGCGATCTCGACGATAAAAACGTGCAGGAGAGCGTCCGGTCGCTGCTTTCGGGTGTTGTGCGCTCGTCCGGTTCCTCCGGGTGGCTTGCCGATCTCTACGTCGATTCCGCCGGCAAGGGTACGCTCTACGACGCGATGTGGAATTACGAGGCGGTGCTGAAGGAAACCAACGACAAGCTCGCCACCCTGTCGCAGGAGCCGCTTTATGCGATCTACCCGGCCGATGGCGTGGCTATGGCGGATTCGCCGATCGGCTTCGTCGATCATGGCCGCGGGCCCGAAGTCCAGACATTCTTCAACGATCTGCTCGCCTATCTCCGCTCAGGCCCCGTGCAGCAGCGCATCGCCGATACCGGCCGGCGCATCCCGTTGACCGACGTCGCCGCCAAGCCGGAGCCGAACTGGAATTTCGATCCGACCCGGCTGGTGACGGCGATCCGCATGCCCGAGCCGGGCGTCATCCGCCAGGCGCTCACCCTTTATCAGGCGGCGTTGCGCAAACCGTCGCTGACGGCCCTCTGCCTCGATTTTTCCGGTTCGATGCAGGGTGACGGCGAGGACCAGCTGCAGAAGGCGATGCGTTTCCTCTTGACCCCCGACGAGGCGAGCAAGGTGCTGGTGCAGTGGTCGCCGGCCGACCAGATCATCGTCATTCCCTTCGACAGCAGCGTGCGCAACATGTTCATGGCAAGCGGAAATCCGCTGGAGCAGGAGGGGCTGCTGAACGAGATTTCTAGGCAGAAGGCGGACGGCGGCACCAATATGTATGCCTGCGCCGAACGGGCTTTGCAGCAGATCGCCAGAACCGACAGGCTCTCGACTTATCTGCCGGCCATCGTCATCATGACCGACGGCAAGTCCGATGATCAAGCTCAGGCCTTCATGAGCGAGTGGAACGCGATCGAGCCGCATGTACCGATCTTCGGCATCACATTCGGCGACGCCGACAAGACCCAGCTCGACGCCCTTGCCAAGCAGACCTCGGCGCGCGTATTCGACGGCGGTTCGGATCTTGCTGCCGCCTTCCGCACCGCGCGCGGTTACAATTAGGACAGGCATGCGCAACTGGCTCGGCAATGACGGCAACTGGATCGCGGCGGGATTGGCGGCGGCCATCACCGTGCCGCTGTTGAGCTTTGTCGCCGGCATGCCCTTCTGGATTGCCGCCATCATCGCCCTTCTGGTCTTTGCCGGGCTCGTCATTCTGCTGGCGCCGCGCCGGCTGTTCGAAGGCCTCGATCTCAAGCGCATCGGCAGCGGGCGCGTCGCCTTTGCCCGCGACCTCCTGGAGGCGGCCGTTCCCTTTGCTGAAAGGCTGGAGACTGCCGCCGATGCGATCGGCGACAAGCAGGCGGCGACGGCTGTCCGGCACCTTGCCGAAATCGCCGCCGACGTCTTTCGCAAGGTCGAGGCCAAGCCCGAAAGCGCCAATGCAGTTCGCCGGTTTCTCTCTTATTATCTGCCGCGTGCGGCCGAGGTGGCGGAGGGATTTGCCGTGATCGAAGCCAAGCGGGTTCCCGACACGAAGCAGTTGGGGGAAGTGCGCGGCGTGCTGGTGAAGCTCGAAGAGGCCTTCGTTCATTACGCCGACAGCCTCGTCGACGAGGAACTCGGTACGCTCGACACTGATCTGCGCCTCATCCAGGCATCGCTCAAAGAGGATATCGGACGCTGATGGCCCTTTCTCGTCGCGCCTTTGGAGTGGGACTGCTCGGAGCCGGTGTCGCCGGCACCGGCGGTTATTTCGCCGTGCGGGACCGGCCGGAATTGCAGGGCCTGCTGGGCAGCCGCACGACGCTGTTCGGTTTCGTCGGCGGCGAGAAGGAGGCCTTCCTTGCCGACCCCGACGTCATCAGGGCGCTCGGCGCCTACGGATTGACGATGGATAGCCGCGTCGCCGGCTCGGTCGAGATGGTGCGCGAACAGGCGCTGCTGTCACAGCATCCGCAATTTCTGTGGCCGTCGTCTTCGATCATGGTCGATATCGCCCGGCAGAACGGCATCGCTATCCGCAACGACCGCGTCGTGCTGAATACGCCCGTTGTCGTCTATTCCTGGCAGCCCGTGGTCGATGGGCTGATGAAGGCGGGGCTGGTGACGGTGACCAGCGAAGGTCATCATCAGCTCGATCTGAAGGCGCTGCTCGAGGCGATCCTTGCCGGCGCCGACTGGTCGAAGCTCGGCGTCAATTCGCTGTATGGCCGCGCCCGTATCGTCTCGACCGATCCCAACCGCTCCAATTCCGGCTTCATGTTCGCCGGCCTGGTGCTCAGCCTTTTCAGCGGCAATGTCGCGACATCGGCTGATCTCGCTGCATTCGGCGGCAAGGTGCAGGCGATCTTCCGCAACATGGGCTTCAAATCGCCGTCGTCAGGAAAGCTTTTCGATCAGTATCTGGCCGGCGGCCTCGGCGGCGAGCCGATGATCGTCGGCTATGAGAATCAGCTGGTCGAATGGATCCTCGCCGATCCCACGCGCTGGGATCGCATCAAGACGAGCACGGGCGCAAAGCCGGTGGTGCTCTATCCGCGTCCGACCGTCTATTCCGCGCATCCGCTGATCGTCGTCGACGAAAATGCCAACCGGCTGATCGAGGCTCTGACCAGCCCGCGGCTGCAGGAACTTGCCTGGACCAAACACGGCTTCCGCGGTCCCTTGGGCACAGCGACGGGCAATGCCGACAGCGCCATCGGCAACCTGCTGCCGGCCGAGGTCGACGCCATTCTGCCGATGCCGGACGCAGGCGTCATGCTGTCGCTGCTGTCGACGCTGGCAAGCTGAGCGGCGGCATTCGCAGGGCAGGGCAGCGTCGGGATGCGCGGCGGAATCCCTGTTTTTATGCCGAATGGAATGTTTTCCTTGCTTTTATGCCGAACCGAATGTATGGGCACCGGCATTCCACACGTAAGGCATGGGATCGTCCGGGAGAAATCCGGGCTGTTCCGCCGGTGGCATCCTCGAAGAGGGTGCTGTTCGTCTTGCGGAGGTTCAACCGGAAAAGGAGTAACAAGGCATGGCATTGCCTGATTTTTCTATGCGCCAGCTTCTTGAGGCAGGCGTCCACTTCGGCCACCAGACCCATCGCTGGAACCCGAAGATGAAGCCGTATATCTTCGGCGACCGCAACAACATTCACATCATCGATCTGGCCCAGACCGTTCCGATGCTGTCGCGCGCCCTCCAGGTCGTCAGCGACACCGTTGCCCGCGGCGGCCGCGTTCTCTTCGTCGGCACCAAGCGCCAGGCGTCCGAGATCATCGCCGACAGCGCCAAGCGTTCGGCCCAGTACTACGTCAACTCGCGCTGGCTCGGCGGCATGATGACGAACTGGAAGACGATCTCCAACTCGATCCAGCGCCTGCGCAAGCTCGATGAGATCCTTGGTGGCGAAGCCCAGGGCTTCACCAAGAAGGAACGCCTGAACCTCGAGCGCGAACGTGAAAAGCTCGACAAGGCTCTCGGCGGTATCCGCGATATGGGCGGCACCCCCGACCTGATGTTCATCATCGACACCAACAAGGAAAAGATCGCGATCGACGAAGCCAAGCGCCTCGGCATCCCGGTTGTCGCCATCATCGACTCGAACTGCGATCCCGACCTGATCGACTATCCGATCCCGGGCAACGACGACGCATCGCGCGCAATCGCTCTTTACTGCGAGCTGATCTCCCGCGCTGCCATCGACGGCATCGCTCGCCAGCAGAGCTCTTCCGGCCGCGATCTCGGCGCATCCTCCGAAGTTCCGGTCGAGCCGGCTCTCGAAGAAGCAGCCGAAGGCTGATGAAAGCGGGCGGATCGGAAGTTCCGCCAAAGCTTGCATGGACTGGGGAAGGCCGCTCGCGACTCATCGAAGTTCGGCGGCCTTGCCTGTTTCAGGGCGAAGGCGTCAGATGCCTCGCCAGATAAGTTTCGTTATGGCGCGTCTTCATCACGCTGTCATACATACAGGTACATTTCGTGCCTCAATCCGGTGCCGCGCCGCGCTTTGCGGCCCACCGTTTGAACCGACAAGAGGAAGATAATGAGCGAGATTACGGCTGCAATGGTGAAGGAACTGCGCGAAAAGACCGGCGCAGGCATGATGGACTGCAAGAAGGCGCTTGCCGAAACCAATGGCGACATGGAAGCGGCGATCGACTGGCTGCGCGCCAAGGGCATCGCCAAGGCCGACAAGAAGTCCGGCCGTACCGCTGCCGAAGGCCTCATCGGCGTTTCGAGCGAAGGCACCAAGGCCGTCGTCGTCGAAGTCAACTCCGAAACCGACTTCGTCGCCCGTAACGACGCCTTCCAGGATCTCGTCCGCGGCATCGCCAAGGTCGCCGTCTCCACCAACGGCAGCGTCGAGGCCGTTGCGGCCGCGACCTACCCGGCGTTCGGCAAGTCGGTTTCCGACACGATCAAGGATGCGATCGCAACGATCGGCGAGAACATGAACCTGCGCCGCTCGGTCGCTCTCTCCGTCGAGGACGGCGTCGTTGCCACCTATATCCACAATGCCGTTTCCGACGGTCTCGGCAAGCTCGGCGTTCTCGTCGCGTTGAAGTCGACCGGCGACAAGGAAGCCCTGAACGCAATCGGCCGCCAGGTCGCCATGCATATTGCGGCGACCGCACCGCTGGCGATCCGCCCTGAGGAAGTCGATGCCGCCGTCGCCGAGCGCGAGCGCAACGTCTTCATCGAGCAGTCGCGCGCTTCCGGCAAGCCGGACAATATCATCGAGAAGATGGTGGAAGGCCGCATGCGCAAGTTCTTCGAGGAAGTCGCCCTTCTCTCGCAGGCTTTCGTCATCAATCCTGATCTGACCGTCGCAGCCGCCATCAAGGAAGCTGAAAAGGCCGTCGGCGCTTCGATCGAAGTTGCCGGCATGGCCCGTCTTCTGCTCGGCGAAGGCGTCGAGAAGGAAGAGACCGATTTCGCAGCCGAAGTCGCGGCTGCCGTCAAGGGTTGATCTTCCAGCCATAATTCTGAAAACAAGAAGGGCATCGCGTGACAACGCGGTGCCCTTCGTGTATCGGGCATTCACGGCAATTTACGAGGAGCCAAGATGTCTTTAGAGCCTGTCTATAAACGCGTTCTGCTCAAGGCTTCCGGCGAAGCGCTCATGGGTGCCCAGGGTTTCGGGATCGATGTCACGGTGGCGGACCGCATTGCATCCGATATCGCCGAGGCAAGGCATATGGGCGTGGAAGTCGGCGTCGTCGTCGGTGGCGGCAATATTTTCCGCGGTGTCGCGGTGGCATCCAAGGGCGGCGACCGGGTGACCGGCGACCATATGGGCATGCTCGGCACCATCATCAACGCGCTGGCGCTGGCGACCTCGCTGCGCAAGCTCAACATCGACACCGTGGTACTTTCGGCCATCTCCATGCCGGAGATCTGCGAAAGCTTTTCGCAGCGTGCGACCCTCTATCATCTGTCGATGGGACGCGTAGTGATCTTTGCCGGCGGCACCGGCAACCCCTTCTTCACCACCGATTCCGCCGCGGCACTCCGCGCCGCCGAAATGGGTGCGCAGGCGATCTTCAAGGGCACGCAGGTCGATGGCATCTATACCGCCGATCCGAAGAAATATCCCGACGCGACGCGGCTTGATCGGCTGACGCACCAGGAAGTACTGGACAGGGGGCTTGCGGTGATGGACGTTGCCGCCGTGGCGCTCGCCAGGGAGAATTCCATTCCGATCATCGTCTTCTCGATCCACGAGAAGGGCGGTTTTGCCGAAATCTTGACGGGCGGTGGCCTCAAGACCATCGTCTCCGACAACTGATACACGCTGCGCCTTTTCGGGTGCAGGTCTCGCTAGAACATGATGATGTCGGGCCTGGTTGGCCTCAGATCTGAATTATGTTCTATATTAGATAGTTAGAGCATGATGTCGTCACCGATGACACGTTTGGGCATCATGCTTTCGACGGGAGCATCGACATGAGTGAAGGTATCGATATCAAGGAACTGAAGCGCCGCATGGATGGCGCAGTTTCCGCATTCAAGAGCGACATCGCATCGCTGCGCACCGGCCGTGCCTCGGCCAACATCCTCGATCCGGTGACGATCGAGGCCTATGGTTCGCGCGTACCGCTGAACCAGGTCGCAAACATTACCGTGCCCGAGCCGCGCATGCTGACGGTTTCCGTCTGGGACAAGTCGATGGTCAGCGCCGTTGAGCGCGGCATCCGCGAATCCAACCTCGGTCTCAACCCGATCGTCGACGGCCAGAGCCTGCGCATCCCGCTGCCGGAGTTGAACGAGGAGCGTCGCAAATCGCTCGTCAAGGTGGCTCACGACTATGCCGAAAAGAGCAAGGTCGCGATTCGCCATGTCCGCCGCGACGGTATGGACGGCCTCAAGAAAGCCGAAAAGGATGGCGTAATCGGCCAGGACGAGAGCCGTGCGCAGTCGGAACGCGTACAGAAGATGACGGACGAGACGATTTCCGAAATCGACCGCTTGCTTGGCGAGAAGGAAAAGGAAATCATGCAGGTCTAGTGGATCTGTGGCTTTGCCTGGAAAGACCGGACGGGAAATGTCGGAATCTGTATTTTTGACTGTGCCAGAGCATGTTGCCATCATCATGGATGGCAATGGCCGCTGGGCCAAGCAGCGTGGCCTGCCGCGCACGATGGGCCACCGCAAGGGCGTCGAGGCTGTGCGCGAGACAGTGCGCGCGGCCGGCGCGGCCGGCATAAAATATCTGACCCTGTTTGCCTTCTCCTCGGAGAACTGGCGCCGGCCCGAGGCCGAAGTCTCCGATCTGCTGGGTCTGCTCAAGGCTTTCATCCGCCGCGACCTGGCCGAACTTCATCGCCAGAATGTGCGCATCAGGGTGATCGGCGATCGCCACAGCCTGCGCAGCGATATCCTCGGCCTGCTGCTCGAGGCGGAGGAGACGACGAAGGACAATACGGCGCTGACGCTGGTCATCGCCTTCAATTACGGCTCGCGCGATGAAATCTCCCGCGCCGTGGCGAGCCTGGCGAAGGACGTCGAGGCCGGTCGCCTGAGGGCGCAGGACATCACGCCTGCGTTGATCGACGCCCGTCTCGACACGGCGGGTATCCCCGATCCGGATCTCATCATCCGCACCAGCGGCGAGGAGCGGCTTTCCAATTTCCTGCTGTGGCAGGCCGCCTATTCGGAATTCATCTTCGTTCCGGAATATTGGCCGGATTTCAGCCCCGAAATCTTCCGCTCGGCGCTTGAAAAATTCGCCTCCCGCGACCGGCGCTTCGGCGGCCTGTCGTCGCAGGCAGCCGCGGTTGGCACCTGATGCAGCAGGAACTGAAACTGCGCATCGCTTCAGGGCTGATTCTCGCAGTCGTCGTTCTTGCCGCCACCTGGTATGGCGGCCTTGCCTTCCGCATCCTGGCGGCCGTGATCGGCCTGCTGATCTATTATGAATGGTCGAAAATATCGGGCGTCGCGCGTGACTGGGTTGCCAATGGCGTCGGCTGGATCGGCGAGGCGGCGATCGCTTTCCTGGTGCTTGTCGGCAATTTCGAATTCGCCGCCGGCATGCTGGCCGGTGTCACCGCCGTCGGCATCGCCCTGATCATCCTGCACGGCACCAGCCGCTGGTTCCCGGCGGGCCTGTTTTATGCCGGCGCCACTGGCGTGGTGCTCGCCGGGATCAGAGGCGACGATCGGCCGGGCCTTTATGCCATGCTCTTCGTCTTTGCCGTCGTCTGGGCAACCGATATCCTCGCCTATTTCGTCGGCAGGGCTCTTCGCGGACCGAAGCTTGCCCCGTCGATCTCGCCCGGAAAGACGTGGTCCGGCGCTATCGGCGGCGCCGTTTCGGCGGTCGCAGCCGGCGTCGTTCTTGTCCATTTTCTTGTTCCGGGCGCGGAGGTCGTTGCTGCCGGCGTGGCGCTCATTCTGTCGGTTTGCAGCCAGGCCGGCGATCTTTTCGAATCTTTCATCAAGCGAAAATTCGGGGTCAAGGATTCAAGCCACCTCATCCCGGGCCATGGCGGCGTCATGGATCGTGTCGACGGACTGATTTTCGCCTGTTTTTCGGCGTTCTTGCTTGCTGGGCTTTTTTCCCTGATAAAGGGGGGCGGGATGACATCGCTCGGCGCGGCATTGTTCGGCCTTTGATGACGCCGCAGCCTGACGGAAGGAACTAATGGACGTGATGACAGGCATATATGCATTTGTGATGGGGAACATCGTCACCTTCATCCTGGTGCTCTCGCTGCTCGTCTTCGTGCATGAGATGGGGCATTATCTCGTCGGACGCTGGAGCGGCATTCGCATCATCGCCTTTTCCGTCGGCTTCGGCCCGGAGATATTCGGCTTCACCGACCGCCACGGAACACGCTGGAAGATTTCGGCAATCCCGCTTGGCGGTTACGTCCGTTTCTTCGGCGATGAGGATGTTTCGAGCAAGCCCGACAACGATGGGATCGCCGCCATGTCCGAGGAGGACAGGGCGCGCTCCTTTGCCGGCGCCAAGCTGTGGAAACGCGCCGCGACCGTCGCCGCCGGCCCGATCGCCAATTTCCTGTTGGCGATTGTGATCTTCGCTGTTCTCTTCACCGTCTATGGCCGCATGATCGCTGACCCGGTCGTTGCCGAGGTCAAGCCGGAGAGCTCGGCCGCCGTCGCCGGGATTCTTCCCGGCGATCTCTTGATTGCCATCGACGGCGACAAGGTCGAGACCTTCGATGAGGTGCGCCGCTATGTCGCCATGCGTCCGAGCCAAAGGATCGTCGTCACGATCGAGCGCGGCGGCCAAAAGCTCGATGTGCCGATGGTGCCGCAACGCACCGACACGACCGACCAGTTCGGCAATAAGATTGAACTCGGCCAGATCGGCATCATCACCAACAAGGAAGCCGGCAATTTCCGCCTGCGGACCTACGCCCCGCTTGAGGCTGTGCGGGAAGGGGTGATCGAAAGCGCAGGCATCGTCACCGGCACCTTCAAATATATCGGAAATATCTTCGCGGGATCGATGCGGGCCGATCAATTGGGCGGTCCGATCCGTGTGGCGCAAGCTTCCGGACAGATGGCAAGCCTCGGGCTTGGCGCAGTGCTGCAGCTTGCCGCGACACTTTCGGTTTCGATAGGATTGCTTAACCTGATGCCGGTTCCGGTACTTGATGGCGGCCACCTGATGTTCTATGCGGTGGAGGCGGTGAGGGGCAGACCCCTGGGCTCCAAGGCTCAGGAAGTTGCGTTTCGCATCGGCTTGGCAATGATACTGACATTGATGGTTTTTACGACCTGGAACGACATAAGCGTGAGCTCAGGGTAAACGCGCAAGGTAAGGGAATTACTATTTATTTACGATGTTTCAAGGCTGTAGTGGCGAATGGGTCACGCTTCGAAATGAAGTAAACAGAAATTAACGCCCTCCCTTGCTTGTATGTCAAAAGCGGGTAAAACGACACACGTGACCGGAATCGGGTTCTCCCGGGGACGGGGACGAGGGAAAAAAGGTAATAGGTGAAATGAAGGCTGGTTCAAAGTTTTTGAACGCAGTATCGGCGGTTGCGCTGTCTGCTAGTGTTGTTGCTTCGGGCGCAGGCGCTTTGACGTTCGTTTCCGCTACGGCCGCCGAGGCCGCGGTTATCCAGCGCATTGATGTGCGCGGCGCCAGCCGCGTCGGCGCGGAAGCTGTCCGGTCGAACCTGACCATCACGCCCGGCAAGAGTTTTTCGAACACAGACATCGATGACTCGGTCAAGCAGCTCTACGGCACCGGTTACTTCTCCGACGTCAAGATTTCGGTCTCCGGCGGCACGCTCGTCGTCAATGTCCAGGAAGCCCAGCTCGTCAATCAGGTCGTCTTCAACGGCAACCGCAAGATCAAGGACGACAAGCTCGCGACGATCGTCCAGACCCATGCTGCCGGTCCCTACAGCGACACGCAGATCCAGTCCGACATCCAAGCGATCAAAGATGCCTATGCCGCCACCGGCCGCAGCGAAGTCGAAGTGACGACGCAGGTGGTGCCGCTCGGCGAAGGTCGCGTCAATCTCGCCTTCGTCATCAACGAAGGTGACCGCACCAAGATCGATTCGATCAATTTCGTCGGCAACAATGCCTACAGCGCCGGCCGTCTGGCTGCCGTCATCAATACCAAGCGTTCGAACTTCCTTTCGTTCCTGACCCGCAAGGACGTCTATAACGAAGACAAGCTTCACGCCGACGAAGAAGCGCTGCGCCAGTTCTATTACAACCGCGGCTATGCCGATATGCGCATCGTCTCTTCCGATGCGAGCTTCGACGAGGCAACCAACAAGTACACGCTCACCTTCAACATCGAGGAAGGTCAGCGTTACGACTTCGGACCGGTGACCGTCCAGTCGACCGTCGAAGGCGTCGGCTCTGATCAGTTGCTGCCGCTGGTGCGCACCAAGGAAGGTCATGTCTACAGCGCCAAGGAGGTGCAGAAGTCGATCGAAGCGATCTCCGATCAGGTGGCCTCTGCCGGTTATCCCTTTGCGCGCGTCACGCCGCGCGGTAACCGCGACCTCAACAACAACACGATCGGTGTCGAATATCTGGTCGACCAGGGCGAGCGCGCCTATGTCGAGCGCATCGAAATCCGTGGCAACAGCCGCACGCGCGATTACGTCATCCGCCGCGAATTCGACATGAGCGAAGGCGACGCCTTCAATCAGCAGATGATCACCAAGGCCAAGCGCCGCCTCGAAGCGCTCGGCTATTTCTCCTCCGTCAATATCTCCACCCAGCCGGGCAGCTCGCCGGATCGCGTCGTGGTGGTCGTCGACGTGCAGGATCAGTCCACCGGTTCGTTCGGCGTCGGTGCGGGTTATGCCGCCGGCGGTGACGGCCTGCTGCTCGAAGCGTCGATCGAAGAGAAAAACTTCCTCGGCCGCGGCCAGTACATCCGCATCTCGGCCGGCGGCGGTCAGGAAGGTTCGCGCGCCTACGGCGTCAGCTTCACCGAGCCCTATTTCCTCGGCTATCGTCTGGCGGCGGGCTTCGACGTCAACCACAGCGAGACGTCGAGCAACGACAACTACGATTACGAGGAAACCAGCGTCGTCCTGCGCGTCACCGCGCCGATCACCGAGGATCTGGCGACGACCTTCCGTTATAACTACAAGCAGATGAAGTATGACGCTGATGACAGCGATCTTTCCGACCTGTCGGCTCCGTATCAGCACCTCGTCGAGGACAGCCCGTGGACGCGGTCTTCCATCTCGCAGACGCTGACCTACAACACGCTCGACGACACGGTCCTGCCGCGCGAAGGCATCTACGCGACGGCGACGCAGGAAATTGCCGGTCTCGGCGGCGACTCGCAGTTCTACAAGATCTACGGCAAGGCCCGTTACTACCACCTGCTCGCTGACGATGCCGATATCATCGGCTCGGTTTCGGCCTCGGCTGGTTATGTCGTCGGCTTCGGCGAGCATCTGAACGTCTTCGACCAGTTCACGTTGACCAACGGCGACATTCGCGGGTTCGAAAACAAGGGCATCGGCCCGCGCGTTTCCGGCACCAACGACGATCCGCTGGGCGGTACGACGTATTTCACGGCATCGGCCGAAGCAACCTTCCCGATGCCGGGCTTCCCGCGTGACTTCAATCTGCGCGGCGCGGTCTTCGCTGATGCGGGCACGTTGTTCGGCAACGACGTCGACCTCAGGGGTGACGGCATCGAAGGCGAAGACGCCTCGCTGCGTGCTTCCGTCGGTGTCGGCGTCGTCTGGCAGTCTCCGTTCGGTTCGTTGCGTCTGGATTACGCAATTCCGGTCCTCAAGGAAGACTTCGACAAGACGCAAAACTTCAAGTTTGGCATCAACAACCAATTCTGATATCGGCAGTCCGGAACTGTAAGACTCAATTCCGTTCTGGAGCATTGCCGATGGAGCAAAACGTTTTTTTTCTGCCCCATGAAGGTCTGAAGCTCGCTGAGCTGGCAGAGTTTCTTGGGGCGGAACTCGCCAATTCCGATCATGCCGACATCATCGTTCGCTCCGTCGCTCCCATCAACCGGGCGCGGGCGGGCGACGTCTGTTATATCCTGTCGCGCCGCAGCCGGGACGAGCTGCTGACCTGCCAGGCCTCGGCGGTGATCTGCGACAAGGCGCTCGCCGACCTCGTACCTCAGCATATCCCGATCATCCTGTCGTCCAATCCGCATGCGGCTTTCGCCATGGCAGGCGGCCTGTTCTACCCGGCGGCACTGCGCCCGGTCACCATTTCGCCGGGTGAAGGCGAGATCGCGCCGAGCGCGGTGATCGATCCGAGCGCCAAGCTGGAAAAAGGCGTGATCGTCGAGCCGCTGGCGGTTATCGGGGCGCATGCCGAGATCGGCGAGGGCACCCGCATCGGCGCGCACAGCATCATCGGCCCAGGCGTCAAGATCGGCCGGGATTGTTCGATTGCAGCCGGCGCCAGCATTCTCTGCGCGCTGATCGGCAACGGTGTCATCATCCACAACGGCGTTCGCATCGGCCAGGATGGTTTCGGGTATGCGCCGGGTCCGCGCGGCATGATCAAGATCGTCCAGATCGGCCGGGTGATCATCCAGGATAATGTCGAGATCGGCGCCAATACCACGATCGACCGCGGCGCCATGGATGATACCGTGATCGGCGAGGGCACCAAGATCGACAACCAGGTCCAGATCGGCCACAACGTTCAGATGGGCCGCCATTGCGCCATTGTCGCGCAGGTCGGCATTGCCGGCAGCACGAAGATCGGCAACGGCGTGCAGATCGGCGGCCAGGCCGGCATCAAGGGCCATGTCACGATCGGCGACGGCGTGCAGATCGCCGCCAAAAGCGGTATCATGACCGATCTTGCCGCCGGCGGGCAATATGGCGGCGTACCGGCTCGTCCGCTGAAAGACTATCTGAGAGAGGCGGCGCAACAAGTGTCGAAGTCCAAGTTGCGCGGGCGGAACCCTGGAGGCAAGGAAAATGACTGAGGAAGCCACGACGACGCTTTCTTCGGCTGACATCATCGAGATCATGAAGCTGTTGCCGCATCGCTATCCGTTTCTGATGGTCGACAAGATCATCGAGATCGATGGCGACAACGCGGCGATCGGCATCAAGAACGTCACGGTGAACGAGCCGCATTTCACCGGCCATTTTCCGGAGTCGCCGATCATGCCGGGTGTGCTGTTGATCGAGGGCATGGCGCAGACGGCGGGTGCGATCTGTGCCAAGAAGGAAGGCCAGCCGGGCAACCTTGTCTACTTCATGACCATTGAGAATGCGCGTTTCCGCAAGCCGGTTGTGCCCGGCGATCGCGTCGAATTCCATGTCAAGAAGCACAAGCAGCGCGGCAATATCTGGAAATTCCATTGCGACGCCAAGGTGGACGGCGCGCTTGTCGCCGAGGCCGATATCGGCGCGATGATCGTTCGTAAGGATCAGGCATGAGTACGATTGCCGAAAGCGCCCGCATTCATCCGATGGCCGTCGTCGAAGACGGGGCCACGATCGGTGAGGGCGTGAAGATCGGTCCCTTCTGCCATGTCGGGCCGCACGTCGTCCTGCATGACAATGTCGAGCTCCTGGCGCATGCGATCGTCACCGGCCGGACCGTGATCGGCAAGGGCACGCGCATCTTCCCGATGGCGGTCGTCGGCGGCGATCCGCAGAGCGTGCATCATGCCGGCGAAGAGACGACGCTTTCGGTCGGCGCCAACTGCACGATTCGTGAAGGCGTGACGATGAACACCGGCACCGCCGATTTCGGCGGCCAGACAATCGTCGGCGACAACAATCTGTTCCTGGCCAATTCGCATGTGGCGCATGACTGCCGGGTCGGCAACCACGTGATCATGTCGAACAACGTCATGCTCGCCGGCCACGTCGTCATCGAGGATCGCGTCATTCTCGGCGGCGGCTCGGCCGTTCATCAGTTCACCCGCGTCGGCCGCCAGGCCTTCGTCGGCGGGCTGTCGGCAGTCAGTTACGACGTCATTCCCTACGGCATGCTGAACGGCAATCCCGGTCTGCTGGGCGGTCTCAATGTCGTCGGCATGACGCGCGCCGGCATCGACCGCGCCGTCATCCACAGGGTGCGCCGCGCCTACAAGGCGATCTTCGAGGGAACGGCCTCCGTGCGTGAGAACGCCGCGGCCATCCGCGAGGAATATGCCGATTGCGCAGAGGTGATGCAGATCCTGGATTTCATCGCCGCCGAAAGCGACCGCGCCCTGTCCTCGCCGACCCGAGGTCAGAAGGGCTAGCCCGTGGCTTTATCAGGCGACACCGCGGCGGGCCGGCTGGCGATCATCGCCGGCGGCGGCCTTCTGCCTTCCTACGTCGCGGAAGCCGCACGCGCAGCAGGCGAAAATCCTGTTATCGTCGCCCTGAAGGACGAAAGCGACCGGCGTTGGGAAGGCTACGACCACGCTATAATCGGCATCGGCGATTTCGCCGCCCTCGATAGTCTTCTCAACCGTTATGGCATCGGCCGCGTGGTGATGTCGGGCAGCGTGCGCCGCCGGCCGGAATGGCGTGAGGTGCGCCCGACGCTGCGTATTCTGATGAAGGTGCCGGCCGCGATCCGCACCCTGCTCTCCGGCGGCGACGATACGGTCCTGCAGATGGTGATCCGGCTGATCGAGGGAAATGGCCGGCGTGTCGTCGGCGCCCATGAGATCGCCCCCGACCTGCTGGCTTCCGTCGGTCCGCTTGGCGCCGTGGCACCCGGTGACGAAGATCGGCGCGATATCAGCCGTGCTGCCGAAGCCGCCGAGATGCTCGGCCGGCTGGATGTCGGGCAGGGCGGCGTCAGCATCGGCGGGCGGGTTGTCGCGATGGAAGGTCTTGAGGGCACCGATGAGATGCTCGACCGCGTCGCCGGGCTCAGAGCCGCCGGGCGCATTTCGACGCGCCGCCGCGGCGTGCTCGTCAAGCTCTGCAAGCCGCAGCAGGATATTCGCGCCGACCTGCCGGCCATCGGCGTTTCCACGGTGCTGAACGCCGGTAAAGCCGGCCTTGCCGGTATCGCCGTCGAAGCCGGCCGCTCGCTGGTGCTCGATCGTGCTGCCGTCATCCGCGCCGCCGACGAGGCCGGACTTTTCGTCTGCGGCATTGATCGCGGTCTTCCGGAATGGGGGCTGGAATGACCGGCGCGCCGCTGAAGATTGCCGTCATTGCCGGTGAGGTGTCGGGCGATCTCCTCGGCGCCGACCTCATCGCCGCGCTGAAGCGCATCCATGGCGGACCGGTGGAACTTGTCGGTGTCGGCGGGGAGGGTCTGCAGGCGGAGGGCTTGCGATCCCTGTTCGATTTTTCCGAACTGTCGATCATGGGCATCACCCAGGTGCTGAGCCGGCTGCCGAAGCTGTTTGGCCTGATCCGCCGGACAACGGCTGAAATCATCGCCGCAAGGCCTGACATTCTGCTCATCATCGACAGCCCGGATTTCACCCATCGCGTGGCAAAGCGTGTCCGCACGGCGCTGCCGGATTTGCCTGTCGTCGATTATGTCTGTCCGAGCGTCTGGGCCTGGAAGGAATATCGCGCCGAGCGCATGCTTGCCTATGTCGATCACGTGCTCGCCGTCCTGCCTTTCGAACCGGCGACGATGCAGCGCCTCAAAGGCCCGGCAACGACCTATGTCGGGCATCGCCTGACCGCCGACCCTGCGCTCCTGGAGACCCGACGCCTGCGTGCGGGAAGACGGCCCGGCAACGGCACAATCCTGCTTCTGCCCGGCTCACGCTCCTCGGAAATCCAGAAGCTCCTGCCGCATTTCGAGGTGGCGGTGAGCGAACTTGTCGCCCGCAATGGACCGATGCGCTTCATCCTGCCGACGATGCGACACAAGGAAGGGCTTGTGCGCGAATTGACGGCGAAATGGGCGGTAACGCCGGAGATCGTTGTCGGCGCGGAAGCAAAGTGGAAGGCTTTCGTCGAGGCCGATGCAGCCATGGCGGCATCCGGAACCGTTATTCTCGAACTGGCGCTCGCCGACGTTCCCGTCGTCTCCGCCTACAAGGTCGACTGGATCATGCGGCTGCTGACATCGGGCATCAAGACCTGGACAGGGGCGCTGCCGAACCTGATTGCCGATTACGCGGTCGTGCCGGAATATCTGAACGATGTCGTTCGCGGCGCAAGCCTCGCACGCTGGATGGAAAGGCTGTCGGCCGACACTTACCAGCTCAAGGCGATGAAGGAAGGTTATGAGCTCATCTGGCAGCGCATGCAGACCGAAAAGCCGCCGGGCGAATATGCTGCCGAAATCCTGCTCGACGTGCTGAAAAAGAAAAAACCCGGTCGTTTCTGACCGGGTTTTCTTTTGAGCCGATTGGTCTGAAGCGATCAGCGCTTCGAAACCGGGATGTAGTCGCGCTTCGGTTCGCCGACATAGAGCTGGCGCGGACGGCCGATGCGCTGCTCCGGATCCTCGATCATCTCGTTCCACTGCGCGATCCAGCCGACGGTGCGGGCAAGCGCGAAGAGCACGGTGAACATGGTCGTGGGGAAGCCCAGCGCCTTCAGCGTGATGCCGGAATAGAAGTCGATGTTCGGATAGAGCTTCTTCTCGATGAAATATTCGTCGGTGAGCGCGATGCGCTCGAGCTCCATCGCCACTTCGAGCAGCGGATCGTCCTTGATGCCGAGTTCGCCGAGTACTTCATGCGTCGTCTTCTGCATGATCTTGGCGCGCGGGTCGTAGTTCTTGTAGACGCGGTGGCCGAAGCCCATCAGGCGGAACGGATCGTTCTTGTCCTTGGCGCGGGCGATATATTCCGGAATATGATCGACGGTGCCGATCTCGTTCAGCATGTTGAGTGCTGCTTCGTTGGCGCCGCCATGCGCGGGGCCCCACAGGCAGGCGATGCCGGCCGCGATGCAGGCGAACGGGTTGGCGCCCGACGAACCGGCGAGGCGCACGGTCGAGGTCGACGCGTTCTGCTCGTGATCGGCATGCAGGATGAAGATGCGGTCCATGGCGCGGGCAAGCACCGGGTTGACCACATATTCCTCGCAGGGAACGGCAAAGCACATGCGCAGGAAGTTCGATGCATAGTCGAGGTCGTTCTTCGGGTAAACGAAGGGCTGGCCGATATGGTACTTATAGGCCATGGCGGCCAGCGTCGGCATCTTGGCGATCATCCGCAGGCTGGCGACCATGCGCTGATGCGGATCGGTGATATCGGTCGAGTCGTGATAGAAGGCCGACAGCGCGCCGACGCAACCGCACATGACGGCCATCGGATGCGCATCGCGGCGGAAGCCGGTGAAGAAGCGGCTCATCTGCTCGTGCACCATGGTGTGATGCGTGACCCGATAGTCGAAGTCCTTCTTCTGCGCGGCCGTCGGCAGTTCGCCGTAAAGCAGGAGGTAGCAGACCTCGAGGAAGTCGCCATGTTCGGCGAGCTGCTCGATCGGGTAGCCGCGGTGCAGCAGCACGCCTTCGTCGCCGTCGATATAGGTGATTTTCGATTCACAGGATGCGGTCGAGGTGAAGCCCGGATCGTAGGTGAAGGAAGCGGTGTTCTTGTAGAGAGCACCGATATCGATGACGCTTGGACCGATCGTGCCGCTTTTGACGGCGAGGTCGACTGATTTGTCACCAATTTTTATTGTTGCGCTTTGATCCGTCATGCTGATCCTCCGAAATGTCGGTGGCGCCACAAAAGCGCCATAGGGGTTAAGCGTCCTTACCGATAGCTATATGATCGCGAAGCTAATGCCAAGTTACCGTGACGGCATTTTGTGCATTGCGGCATCACCTTTTAGGCACTGCAGCGATGAGCGGCACGCATAGCGGAAACCGATGATTCGACTGGTCTTTTCGCATTTGCGATTTTCGCTCGTATTTCAATCGATTATGCTTGCCGGATTTGCCCAGAGGTTGCATTCTGGGTGCCTGGGCAGGGTAAGTTCGGGCGGCGCATGCAGGAATTGACGACAGTCGAATTGCGGCCGCAAGCGGGCGTCGGTCTTGCCGATCCGGCCGATCTTCCTGCCCCTGCCGTGGTGATGCGGCCGGCGAGAACCCAGTCCGCGATGTCGTTGCGCCATCGGCTGCCGGCGGCAATGAGACAAGCGCTGCGTGCTGGCGGCCGGATGCTGAGCGAGGAGGCCGACCACGGCCGCCTGCTCCTGTTCTCGCCGGTCTTCCTCGGTGCCGGCGCGGCATTCTGGTTTCTTGCGGCAACGGATTTTCCGCTCCTTCCATCGTTGCTCTGCCTGTCGGTGCTGATGTTTGCGGTGGTCGTCGCCGGCCGCAGCCGGCCGGCCTTGCGGGCGACGCTTATGGCGCTTGCCCTCGTGGTATGCGGCATGCTCTGCGCGCAGCTCGAAAGCTGGCGGGCCTCGACCGTCATCCTCGATTCATCCGTGACGACGACGGTGACCGGCCGCGTCGAGCGGCGCGAAGGCGACGATCGCGGGCGGTGGCGCTATGTTCTTGCCGTCACCGGCACCGAGGCGCCACAGGTGAAGCGGCCGCCGAGGCGCATAACCGTGATCGCCCGCGGCGCCGATGCGCCCTTCGAGATCGGTGACGTCATCACCGGCCGAGCACGGTTGACGCCGCCGGCGGGGCCGGCGCTTCCCGGGCTCAACGACTTTTCCTTCGGTGCCTATTTCGATGGCATCGGCGCCAACGGCTTCTTCTACGGTGCGCCCGAGAAAGTCGATTCGCAGGCAGGCCCGCAGCCTGCGAGATCGACGTCCGAAGCTCTGCTCGAATGGCTTTATCAGTTGCGCAGCGGCATCGGCGATCGCATACGCTCGATCCTGCCCGGCGACACAGGCGCTTTTGCCGCTGCTCTGGTGACTGACGAGCGGCGCGCCATCTCGAAGGAAACGACGGAGGCGCTGCGCCAGTCCGGCCTTGCGCATATCGTGGCGATCTCGGGCCTCAACATGGCGTTGTCGGCCGGCATCTTCTTCGTCGGTTTCCGGATGCTGCTCAGCCTCGTTCCTGTTGTCGCTCAAGCCTATCCGACAAAGAAGCTCGCCGCGGGCGGCGCGCTCCTCGCCGTCACGGCCTACTTCCTGATCTCAGGATTCGGGGTTTCGGCCGAACGCGCCTTCATCATGATGGCGATCATGCTGATTGCCGTCTTCTTCGATCGGCCGTCGATCAGCCTGCGCAATGTCGTTCTCTCGGCGCTCGTCATCATCGCCATTTCACCCTCCGAAGTCTTGGGTCCGAGCTTCCAGATGTCCTTTGCCGCGACTTTGGCACTGGTATCGGGCTATCAGCTGTGGAAGGACCGGCGCGTCCGGGAAAACCCGTTGCTGAAGCTGCCGGTCCTGCGGCCGGTCGTGGCGATCGCCGGTTTCTTCGGCGGCGTCTTCCTGACCTCGTTGATCGGTGGCTTTTCCACGGCGCTGTTTTCGATCGA
Organism: Rhizobium sp. M10; assembly: GCF_002531955.1. Taxonomy (NCBI): domain Bacteria; kingdom Pseudomonadati; phylum Pseudomonadota; class Alphaproteobacteria; order Hyphomicrobiales; family Rhizobiaceae; genus Rhizobium; species Rhizobium sp. M10. Next base: position 215,677 of record NZ_NWTA01000010.1, read on the forward strand.
GCATTTTCATCGCCTGACCGCTTATGGCCTGCCGGCAAACCTTGCGACGATGCCGATCATCTCCTTCATCGTCATGCCGGCCGGGCTGCTGGCTATGTTGCTCATGCCGTTCGGTCTGGACGCTCCGCTCTGGAAAGTGGTCGGTTTCGGCCTCGATCTGGTGATTGCGGTCGCCAAGACGGTGTCCGGCTGGGGCGGCGACATCGGCCTCGGCCGCTTGCCCGCCTGGTATTTCGCGGTCGCTGTGGCAGGCTTTCTGCTGCTGACGCTGCTCCGCACCCGGTTGCGCCATGCCGGCACATCGATCCTCGCCGGTTCGACGCTCATCCTGCTGATTCTGCCAGGGTCCCGGCCGCCGGATCTGGTGATTTCAGAGGATGGTGGTCTGGTCGCGCTCATCGCGCCGGCGGCACTGGCTTCCAACCGTGAAAACCCGCCGGACTTCATCTTCGACCAGTGGCAAAGAGCGCTGGTCCTGCCGAGGCACCACCCGCCGAAGATGCTGGATGGTCCTGCCATCCCGCCACCGGGTGAAGACCGCCGCGTCAGGCTGTCCCGCGACCAGCAGAATGACGCGAGGACGGCGATGGCGACCGCTGTAGCCGGTGGTGAGGTAAATCGGTTTTCCTGCGTGAAGAAGGCCTGGTGTATAGTCAGGCTCGGCAATGGCCATGTCGTCGCCGTCATCGACAACGCCGCCTATCTCGGCCCGGCCTGCGACGCCGGCGAGATTGTCGTGACCGCGGTGCGCCTGCGTTTCGACCGTTGCCGCTCGGGTGCGACACTCTTCACCGGCGAGACGCTGCGTAGGACCGGTTCCGTCGAACTGCGTTTTGCACAGGAGGGATTCGAGGTCGCAACCGCATTCGATGCTTTGTCGCGTCCATGGATGCGCCATCGAGCCTATGATTGGCGCAAAGACAGTTTTACCGAAACCGGCCCGTCCGCTGTCAGTGATAACGGCGAATGAGGCCGACCAGCTTGCCCTGCACCTTGACCCGGTCGGGCCCGAAGATACGGGTCTCGTAAGCCGGGTTGGCGGCTTCGAGGGCGATCGAGGCACCCTTGCGGCGAAAGCGCTTCAGCGTCGCTTCCTCGTCGTCGACCAGCGCAACGACGATATCGCCGGGACTTGCGGTGCTGCCGTTGCGGATGATCACCGTGTCGCCGTCGAAGATGCCGGCGTCGATCATCGAATCGCCCTTGACCTCCAGCGCATAATGTTCACCCGAGCCGAGCATGTCTGAGGGAACGACGATGTCGTGCGTGTTGTTCTGGATCGCCGAGATCGGAACGCCGGCGGCGATCCGGCCCATGACCGGCACGGACACAGTGTTGCCGTTGTCGGCGATCGGCTTTGCGGCAGCGGGGGCGGCGACCGGTTGGGGCTTGCCGAGGCTGCCTTCGATAACACTCGGTGAAAAACCGCGGCGCGGCTGAAGACTGGGGCTATAGGCCTCCGGCAGCTTGATCACTTCCAGGGCCCGGGCCCGGTTCGGTAGGCGGCGAATGAAACCACGTTCCTCCAGCGCCGTGATCAGGCGATGAATGCCGGATTTCGAGGCGAGATCCAGGGCATCCTTCATCTCGTCGAAAGAGGGCGGAACGCCGGATTCCTTCATGCGCTCATGAATGAAAAGGAGAAGCTCCTGTTGTTTGCGCGTGAGCATCGACGTCAGACCCCGTGATTGAAACAAATCCAGAACAGACACTATATGTTCCATATGTGTTCCGCAAGTAGCTAAATTTCCGTAAAACTTCGCGCCAACTCGTCGAGATTTTTATTTTCATTCGCCGGATTGGCGCACATGTCTTGCATTGAGGGTGGTGCTGTCGCACATCTCTGGCGTGTCAGGAGGGATATCATGATCGCACATTCCGCCAAACCGCACCCGCTGGATCATGTCGTGCTGCCCGTCGTCAATATCGACCTGGCGCGCGAAAGGCTCGGCAAGCTCGGCTTTACCGTCGCCGCCGATGCGCGCCATCCGTTCGGAACGGAAAATGCCTGCGTCTTTTTCGCCGACAAGACCTATATCGAGCCGCTCGGCGTGGCGAGTGTCGAGGAGAGCGAGGCAGCGGCCCGCCACGGCAATGTCTTCATCGCCCGCAATCGCGCCTTCCGCTTCCGCTGCGGCGAGGAGGGACTTTCGGCGTTGGCCTTCCTCACCGAGGATGCCGGCCTCGATCATCGGCGATTCGTGGGTAGCGGCGCGAGTGCCGGCGAGATGTTGCAGTTCAGCCGGCCGATGCGGATGCCGGACGGTTCGGAAAGCGTCGGCAGCTTCAAACTGGCCTTTTCAGGAGATCTGCGCGCGCCCGACTTCTTTCTCTTCACCTGTCAGCGCATCAATTCGTTCCCGGCCGGTCGTGCCGCTCTGGAGACGCATGCCAATGGCGTGACCGGCATTGCCGAGATCGCCCTTTGTTCGCCGGAGCCGGCTGCATTTGCCGCCTTCGTTGGTCTTGCGGTCGGGCAGACGGTGGTGGAGAAAACCGGTTTCGGCATGAAGATCGCGGCATCCAATGCCAAGATCAGCCTGATGACGCCGGAAGGGCTGGAGGCCTATTTCGAGCTTGTCGTTTCCGCCGCCGATCGTGGCCTGCGCGGTCAGGCAATCCTCTTCACCGTCACCGATCTTGCCGTGACAGAAGCGCATTTGGCTGCTAACGGAGTGACATACACACGCAAGAACAATCGCATTCTGGTGAAGCCCACGCCCGGGCAGGGCGCGCTTTTTGCCTTCGAGGAACCACGATGAGCACTGATACCAATTCCGAGGTCAAGATCGGCGAAGGCGAAGGCCAGGTCACCTTTTCCAATACCGGGCGCCTGTCGCTGATTGCCGGCCCCTGCCAGATGGAGAGCCGTGACCACGCCTTCATGGTCGCCGGTACGCTGAAGGAGCTCTGCGCAAAGCTCGGTATCGGCCTCGTCTACAAGAGTTCCTTCGACAAGGCGAACCGCACCTCGCTCTCGGCAGAGCGCGGCATCGGGCTTGAAAAGGGCATGGAGGTCTTCGCCGACCTGAAGAAGGAATTCGGCTTTCCCGTCCTGACCGACGTTCACACCGCCGAGCAGTGCGCCGAGGTGGCGGAGGTGATCGACGTTCTGCAGATCCCCGCCTTCCTCTGCCGCCAGACCGATCTTCTGATCGCCGCTGCCCGGACCGGCCGCGTCGTCAACGTCAAGAAAGGCCAGTTCCTCGCCCCCTGGGATATGAAGAACGTCCTGAAGAAGCTCAATGCCAGCGGCAATCCGAACGTGCTGCTGTGCGAGCGCGGCGCTTCCTTCGGCTACAATACGCTGGTTTCCGACATGCGCTCGCTGCCGATCATGGCGGCGATGGGCGCGCCCGTCATTTTCGATGCGACCCATTCCGTCGCCCAGCCGGGCGGGCAGGGCGAATCCTCGGGCGGTCAGCGCGAATTCGTTGAAACGCTGGCGCGCGCAGCCGTGGCGACGGGAATTGCCGGCGTCTTCCTCGAAACCCACCAGGACCCTGACAACGCGCCGTCCGACGGCCCGAACATGGTTTATCTCAAGGACATGCCGCGCTTGCTTGAGAAGCTGCTTGCCTTCGACGCGGTCGCCAAGGCTTGATGTTCAACAGGCTGACATGATCGTGGTTTAGGCCACGTCAGAACGCTGCTTCGCAGGCGGGAATTGCGGCATTGTAATTTGCCCGCCTTCGATTATGACAGGCTTCGAACGATTGATCACCCACCGAGCAGGAAGAACCCATGACTGCAATCACCGATATCATCGCCCGCGAGATTCTCGATAGCCGTGGCAATCCCACCGTCGAAGTCGACGTCTACCTCGAAGACGGCAGCATGGGCCGCGCGGCCGTTCCCTCTGGCGCCTCGACGGGTGCCCATGAGGCGGTCGAGCTGCGCGACGGCGGCAAGCGCTACCTCGGCAAGGGCGTCGAAAAGGCGGTCGAGGCCGCCAACACCGAGATCTTCGACGCCATCGGCGGTATCGACGCCGAAAACCAGATCCAGATCGACAACATCATGATCGAACTGGACGGCACGCCGAACAAGTCGCGTCTCGGCGCCAACGCCATCCTCGGCGTGTCGCTCGCCGTCGCCAAGGCTGCCGCCCAGGCCTCCGGCCTGCCGCTCTATCGTTATGTCGGCGGCGCTTCGGCGAGCCTGCTGCCGGTGCCGATGATGAACATCATTAACGGCGGCGCTCATGCCGACAATCCGATCGACTTCCAGGAATTCATGATCCTGCCGGTCGGCGCCGATACGATCGCCGAAGCCGTGCGCATGGGTTCGGAAGTCTTCCATACGCTGCGTAAGGAGCTTGCCGCCCAGGGCCACAACACCAATGTCGGCGATGAAGGCGGTTTCGCACCGGGTCTGAAGAGCGCTTCGGAAGCCCTCGACTTCATCGTCAAGTCGGTTGAGAAAGCCGGCTACAAGCCGGGTGAGGACATTTACCTCGGCCTCGACTGCGCCTCGACCGAATTCTTCAAGGACGGCAAATACGTTCTCGAAGGTGAAGGCCGCACGCTCGAATCGGGCGCCATGGCCGAATATCTGGCCGAGCTCGCCGGCAAATACCCGATCATCTCGATCGAGGACGGCATGGCCGAAGACGACTGGGACGGCTGGAAGGCGCTGACCGACCTGATCGGCAATAAGACGCAGCTCGTCGGCGACGATCTCTTCGTCACCAACTCCGCCCGCCTTCGCGACGGCATTCGCATGGGTGTCGCCAACTCGATCCTCGTCAAGGTCAACCAGATCGGTTCGCTGACGGAAACCCTCGACGCGGTCAATACGGCGCACAAGGCGGCCTACACCGCCGTCATGTCCCATCGCTCCGGCGAAACCGAGGATTCGACCATTGCCGATCTCGCGGTTGCCACCAACTGCGGCCAGATCAAGACGGGTTCGCTGTCGCGTTCCGACCGCCTTGCCAAATACAATCAGCTGATCCGCATCGAGGAAGGCCTCGGCCCGCAGGCGCAGTATGCCGGCCGCTCGATCATCCGCGGCTGATCGAATCTGAACGTCAATGGCTTAACCCGCGCCCTCCCGGCGCGGGTTTTTTATTGCTCATATTTACGGTCAACGAACGGTTAATCTCTGCGCGTTATGCTGAACGAATTGGTAATGCGTTCAAGAGCATACGTGTATGTGGACAAAGCATCATAAGAAGAGAAAGTTCGGCCGGTTCGTCATCCCGGCCATGACGGTCGCCTTCCTCTCCTATTTCGGTTATCATTGCGTTCACGGCGATTACGGCCTGCGGGCGACGGAGACGTTCGAGCGTCAGCGTGTCGCGCGCGAAAAAGAGCTTGCGGTGTTGAAGGCGAAGCGCGAACATCTGGAAAGCCAGGTCGCGCTCCTCAGTGACGGTTCGCTCGACAAGGACATGTTGGACGAAAAGGCGCGATATCAGCTGAATATGTCGCGCGCGGACGAGATCGTCATATTCAACCACTACTCCAATTAACCGGAATTCAGTTAATTCTTATTTCTTCTTTATTTCCAATAGCTTAGTGCCGAATACGAGCCATGCAATTATGGCATTGCTGTGGTCAAATTTCTTCCCTATGGTACGCGCCACCGAGAAACGACAAACCCATAGGGAGGGTTGAATGGCGCCGCGAAAGACCGCGACCGTTTCCAGCCGCAAAACTGCAGCAAAACCAGCAGCCAAAGCATCGAATGGAGGCCCGGTAGCCGACTTCGATCGGGATGAGGAACTCAAGGCCTATCGCGAGATGCTTTTGATCCGCCGCTTCGAGGAGAAGGCCGGTCAGCTTTACGGCATGGGCTTCATCGGCGGCTTTTGCCATCTCTACATCGGTCAGGAAGCTGTCGTCGTCGGCATGCAGATGGCGCAGAAGGAAGGCGACCAGGTCATCACCGCCTATCGCGACCACGGCCATATGCTCGCAACCGGCATGGAAGCGCGCGGGGTCATGGCTGAGCTGACCGGGCGCCGCAGCGGCTATTCCCACGGGAAGGGCGGCTCGATGCACATGTTCTCGAAAGAGAAGCATTTCTACGGCGGCCACGGCATCGTCGGCGCCCAGGTTTCGCTCGGAACCGGCCTTGCCTTTGCCAACCATTACCGCGGCAACGGCAATGTCTCGATCGCCTATTTCGGTGACGGCGCCGCCAACCAGGGCCAGGTCTACGAGAGCTTCAACATGGCCGCTCTCTGGAAGCTGCCGATCGTCTATATCGTCGAGAACAACCGCTACGCCATGGGCACCTCGACGGCCCGCGCCACCGCACAGTCGAACTACTCGCTGCGCGGCTCCGGCTTCGGCATCCCCGGCATCCAGGTCGACGGCATGGATGTGCGCGCCGTCAAGGCGGCGGCCGACGAGGCGCTCGAACATTGCCGCTCCGGCAAGGGCCCGATCATTCTCGAAATGCTGACCTATCGTTACCGCGGCCACTCCATGTCGGACCCGGCGAAATATCGCTCCAAGGAAGAAGTGCAGAAGATGCGCTCCGAGCAGGATCCAATCGAGCAGGTTAAGGCGCGCCTCATCGAAAAGGGCTGGGCCTCGGAAGACGATCTGAAGGCGATCGACAAGGATGTCCGCGACATCGTCGCCGACAGCGCCGATTTCGCCCAGGCCGATCCGGAGCCGGATGCATCCGAGCTCTACACCGACATTCTGCTCTAATCGGGGGAGGGAACCCATGCCTATCGATATCCTCATGCCCGCCCTCTCTCCGACGATGGAAGAAGGCACGCTGTCCAAATGGCTGAAACAGGAAGGTGACAAGGTCACCTCGGGCGACGTGATCGCTGAAATCGAAACCGACAAGGCGACGATGGAAGTCGAAGCCGTCGACGAGGGCGTCATCGGCAAGCTGCTCGTCGATGCCGGCACAGAAGGCGTCAAGGTCAACACCAAGATCGCCGTGCTGCTGCAGGACGGCGAATCGGCCGACGCGATTTCCGCCGCTCCTGCTGCTGCTCAGCCGGCTCCGGTCGTTGCTCCGCAGGTTGCTCGAGAAGAAAAGCCGACAAATTCCGGTTCGGCTGCTGCTCCCGTTCCCGCCGAGCCCAAGGCTGCCGTCCCGAACGACCCGGAAATCCCTGCCGGCACCGAAATGGTGTCGATGACGGTGCGCGAAGCGCTCCGCGACGCCATGGCCGAAGAAATGCGCGCCAGCGACGACGTCTTCGTCATGGGCGAGGAAGTCGCCGAATATCAGGGCGCCTACAAGGTCACTCAAGGCTTGCTGCAGGAATTCGGCCCCCGCCGCGTCATCGATACGCCGATCACCGAACACGGCTTTGCCGGCGTCGGCGTCGGCGCCGCCATGGCCGGCCTTCGCCCGATCGTCGAATTCATGACCTTCAACTTCGCCATGCAGGCGATCGACCACATCATCAACTCGGCTGCCAAGACGCTCTATATGTCCGGCGGCCAGATGGGCGCTCCGATCGTCTTCCGCGGCCCCAACGGTGCGGCCGCCCGCGTCGGCGCCCAGCACAGCCAGGATTATGCGGCCTGGTACAGCGCGATCCCCGGCCTGAAGGTCGTCATGCCCTACACTGCGTCCGACGCCAAGGGCCTGCTGAAGGCGGCGATCCGTGATCCGAACCCGGTGATCTTCCTTGAGAACGAAATTCTCTACGGCCAGCACTTCGACGTGCCGAAGCTCGATAATTTCGTCCTGCCGATCGGCAAGGCCCGTATCCATCGTCAGGGCAAGGACGCCACCGTCGTCTCCTTCGGCATCGGCATGACCTATGCGACGAAGGCGGTTGCCGAACTCGAAAAGATCGGCATCGACGTCGAACTGATCGACCTTCGCACCATCCGCCCGATGGACCTTCCGACGGTCATCGAATCGGTCAAGAAGACCGGCCGCCTCGTCACTGTCGAGGAAGGCTATCCGCAGTCCTCCGTCGGCACCGAAATCGCCACCCGCGTCATGCAGCAGGCCTTCGACTATCTCGATGCGCCGATCCTGACCATTGCGGGCAAGGACGTGCCGATGCCTTACGCCGCCAATCTCGAAAAGCTGGCGCTTCCGAACGTCGGCGAAGTCGTCGATGCGGTGAAGGCTGTTTGCTACAAATAAGGGGAGGGTATCTCGATGCCGATCAATATCACGATGCCCGCCCTCTCTCCGACCATGGAAGAAGGCAATCTTTCCAAGTGGCTGGTCAAGGAAGGCGACAAGGTCAAGTCAGGCGATGTGATCGCCGAGATCGAGACCGACAAGGCGACGATGGAAGTCGAAGCCGTCGATGAAGGCACGGTCGCCAAGCTCGTCGTTCCCGCCGGCACCGAAGGTGTCAAGGTCAATGCGCTGATCGCCGTTCTCGCCGCCGATGGCGAGGACGTGGCCGCTGCCGCAAACGGTGCGGGTTCACCCGCTCCCGCCAAGGCTGAAGCCGCTCCGGCTGCGAAGGCCGAGGCTGCACCGGCGAAGGCTGAGCCCGCTCCGGCTGCTGCGCCCGCCGCCGCACCCGCGGCAGTTTCAGCCGGTGGCAACCGTACCTTCTCTTCGCCGCTTGCCCGCAGGCTCGCGAGGGAAGCCGGCATCGACCTCTCGGCTGTCGCCGGCTCCGGCCCGCATGGCCGCGTCGTCAAGAGCGATGTCGAAGCCGCCGTTGCCGGCGGTGGCGCCAAACCTGCCGCCGCACCGGCTGCTGCTGCTCCGCAGGCTGCCGCGGCTGCTGCGCCGGCCGCCGCAGCGCCGAAGGGCGCTTCCGATGACGCCGTGCTCAAGCTCTTCGAGCCGGGCTCCTACGAGCTCGTGCCGCATGACGGCATGCGCAAGACGATCGCCCGGCGCCTGGTCGAATCCAAGCAGACGATCCCGCATTTCTACGTCAGCGTCGATTGCGAGCTCGACGCACTGATGGCGCTACGCGCCCAGCTGAACGATGCGGCTCCCCGCAAGGACAACGCTCCGGCCTATAAGCTCTCGGTCAACGACATGGTCATCAAGGCCATGGCGCTGGCGTTGCGCGATGTTCCGGATGCCAACGTCTCCTGGACCGACAGCAACATGGTCAAGCACAAGCACGCCGATGTCGGCGTCGCCGTCTCGATCCCCGGCGGCCTGATCACCCCGATTATCCGCAAGGCCGAGCAGAAGACGCTGTCTGTCATCTCCAACGAGATGCGCGATCTCGGCAAGCGGGCCAAAGACCGCAAGCTGAAGCCCGAGGAATATCAGGGCGGCACCAGCTCGGTCTCCAACATGGGCATGATGGGCGTCAAGAACTTCGCCGCCGTCGTCAACCCGCCGCATGCGACGATCCTCGCGGTCGGTGCCGGCGAACAGCGGGTCGTCGTCAAGAACGGCGAAATGGCGATCGCCACGGTCATGAGCGTCACGCTCTCGACCGACCATCGCTGCGTCGACGGCGCGCTCGGCGCCGAGCTGCTCCAGGCCTTCAAGGGCTACATCGAGAACCCGATGGGCATGCTCGTCTGATAGCTGGGCGGAGGCGGAAATGACCAAGACCGTTCTTTGCTATGGCGACTCGCTGACCTGGGGTTATGACGCCGAGACGATCGGCCGTCATGAGTACAAGAATCGCTGGCCGAGCGTGCTTCAGGCAGCGCTCGGCAGCGAGGCGCGCATCATCGCCGAAGGGCTGAACGGTCGCACCACCGCCTTCGACGACCATCTCGCCGATTGCGACCGCAACGGTGCGCGCGTTCTGCCGACGATCCTGCAGACGCACGCGCCGCTCGACCTCGTCATTCTCCTGCTCGGCACCAACGACATGAAGCCGGTTGTGGCGGGTTCGGCCTTTGCCGCCTGCCAGGGCATCAGCCGCCTCGTGCGGCTGATCCGCAATCATGCCTGGCCCTTCGAATTCGACGGACCGGAGATCCTGATCGTGGCGCCGCCGGCGATCTGCGCGACGGGCAACGTGCCCTTCGCCGCATCCTTTCCCGGCGGCATCGAGGAATCGGCCAAGCTTGCGACGCTCTATCGTGATCTCGCCGACGAACTCGGCTGCGGCTTCTTCGACGGCAATTCCGTTGCCAGGACCACGCCGATCGACGGCATTCATCTCGATGCGGAAAACACCCGTGCGCTCGGACGCGGGCTGGAATCGATCGTGCGGATGATGCTGGGGATCTGAGGAAATGACCGCCTTCATCGCGCTGCGGCAGGCCTCACGGCGGGATGCCTCGGAGCTGGCGATTCTGGCGGATATCGCATCGCATGGGTTTGCCTCCTGGCTCTGGTTCGCCGATGTGGCGAACGGCATAAGCGACACGCCTTTGGAGCGGGGGCGGCTGAAAATGAGTGAGGAGGAAGCCGTCGGCGGCTGGCGGGATGCCGTTATCGCCGAGGCCTATGGCGAGATTGCCGGTGTGGCGATCGGCCATGCGCTGGATGAAGGCATAGGCGATATCGAGGCGACGATCCCGGCGACCGCGCCGATGCTCGCCTTGCAGAAGACGGTTGTGGGAAGCTGGTTCATCGGCAGTCTCGGCGTCTATCGCCATCTGCGCGGCATCGGCATCGGACGCAGGTTGCTGGAGGATCAGATCGAAAGGGCCGATCGCCGGCCCGTCAGCCTGATCACCGCAAGCAATAATGAAGCGGCTTTGTCGCTTTATGGAAGAAACGGATTCTTGGAGGCTGCGCGTGCGGATGCCGTGCCGGTCTTCGAAAACAGCAAGAAGCACGCGTGGGTGCTCATGACCCGCAGCGCAGCGTAACAAAGGCAGGAAACACATGGCTGAATCCTACGACGTCATCATCATCGGCTCCGGCCCCGGCGGCTATGTCGCCGCCATCCGCGCCAGCCAGCTCGGCCTCAAGACGGCGATCGTCGAGCGCGAGCATATGGGCGGCATCTGCCTGAACTGGGGCTGCATCCCGACCAAGGCGCTGCTGCGCTCGGCCGAAGTGCTCGACCATGCCAACCACTTCAAGGACTTCGGTCTCGTTCTCGAAGGTACCGTCAAGCCGGACGCCAAGGCCGTCGTCGGCCGCTCGCGCGCCGTCTCCGCCCGTCTCAACGCCGGCGTCGGCTTCCTGATGAAGAAGAACAAGATCGACATCATCTGGGGCGAAGGAAAGATCACCAAACCAGGCGAGATCGTCGTCGGCAAGTCGTCGAAGCCGGTCGTCGAGCCGCAGCATCCGCTGCCGAAGAACGTCAAGGGCGAGGGCACCTATACCGCCAAGCACATCATCATCGCGACTGGCGCCCGCCCGCGCGCGCTGCCGGGCATCGAGCCTGATGGTAAGCTGATCTGGACCTATTTCGAGGCGCTGAAGCCCGAGGCGCTGCCGAAGTCGCTGATCGTCATGGGTTCGGGCGCGATCGGCATCGAATTCGCCAGCTTCTACCGCTCGATGGGCGTCGATGTGACGGTTGTTGAA